>NZ_JBEOPN010000018.1:0-100664 GCF_040310085.1 Shewanella sp. S1-58-MNA-CIBAN-0166
CTACCAAAAGTACCATCCAATAATTTTTTACCACCAAATGAAGTGGTATCTGCAATACGGGTTAACTCCTCTTGCAGCGCCCCAAGTTCTTTTTGCATTGCCTCTCGGTCACTGCTCGAATTTGAACCGTTGGCAGACTGCAAAGACAAGTCACGCATACGTTGCAAAATATTAGTAGACTCACTCATTGCACCTTCAGCGGTTTGAGCAATAGAAATACCATCATTAGCGTTACGAATCGCGACGCCAATGCCGTTAATTTGACTGGTCATACGGTTGGATATTTGTAAACCTGCAGCATCATCTTTGGCGCTGTTAATGCGCAAACCCGATGCCAATCGTTCCATTGAGGTAGCGGTATTACTTTGCGCTTTATTTAAATTGCCCTGCGCTTTCATTGATGTGACGTTGGTATTAACTGAAATAGCCATATGTAAATTCCTCTTCTTAGTTGAACGCCAAGACTCGGAGCTTGGCTAAACGGTTAATCATTAAACTGTTTAATGTGTGGTGAAACGTGTTTTATATATAGTCAAACAAACTGGTCGAACTTACTTTACTGAACAAACTCGATGCTGCGCTGAGTGCGAGTTGTTGCTTTTCAAATTCGGTAATGGCCGAGGCAAAATCTAAATCTTCTAACTTTGATAGAGCTGAGGTGTTAATCAACTTTTCATCAATATGATTGTCGCTATACTGCTGCAGCACTTTCAGGCTGTTGCCGGTTAAGCTACGTTGCTGACTCATTTGATTGACGCCACTATCAATGTTATTCAAGAGCTGTGCCAACTCTGACTGACCAGCAGGTGTTTGTGCATCGTCACCACTTTCAAATAATGCGATAGCCTTGCTGAACGTATCGAAAATACTGACTTCGGCCACTTCATTGATACTGAAAGAATCGCCAGCTTGGGGCTCTCCATCTAATTTAACGTCGATGCCATTAACGCTAACCGGCACAGATGCGTCAAAAGGCGCAACAGTTCTGACAAGGTTTGCCGTACTGTCATAGACCTCAACATTAAGCCCACCCAAACCATCATCAACAAAGTTAAAAGTATAGGTATCAGCAGTATATGGTGATGTACCTGTTATTTTGGCACTGGTCACAACAAAGTCGCCTTGCTGTAATGACGTATAATTGACGCCATAATCGCCCATGGCATTTGGCGCATTCATAAAGGCGGTATCGCCAGACACATTGGTATTAACTTGTGCACCTGCTGCAATATTACTTTTACGCACACCTGAATCGCCGCTGTATACCACTTCACCATTATTATTAAATGCAAATGGCGCACTGTTGGTTTTATTACCTGCGAATATATAGTTACCCGATTCGTCTTTGGTGTTGGCCATTGACATTAATTGCTCAAGACTTTGACGCATGTCATCGGCAATCACTTGCCGCTCGGCGGAAGTCATGCTGCCGTTGGCGGCACGTAACATCGACTCTTTCATGCTACTGGCTAGTGTGTCTGCCTGGCCTAACTGACTTTCGGCTTGCTGGATATGACTTGTGGCGTAGTCAATATTTTTAAGAAATTGATCAACCAGGGTGTTTTTTTGCTTTAAATTATCAATACCAATCGCGGCAACGGGGTCGTCACCTGCGGTGTTGACTCGTTTGCCGCTCGATATTTGAGCCATTATGGTATTAGTGGCAGACTGCTTTTCTAAAATACTGTTAGTACTTTGTTGAAACATTTGTCCGGTAGAAATTCTCATGGCTTATCTCCTAGCGAACCGAGCTTAATAAGGTGTCAAAAATGGTTTGCGCAGTAGACATAATGCGCGCGGCGGCCTGGTAAGACTGTTGAAAGCGCAATAAATTGGCGGCTTCTTCGTCTAGGTTAACGCCAGACTCACTTTGTACTCGGTCATAGGCTTGCTGATAAATAGCACTGGCGGAGCCCACACGCACTTCAGCAGACTTAGTTTGGCTACCGATATCCAATTTAGTATTTTCAAACACGCTGGTTAAGGTGCCAGTGCCGTTATTCATTAATTTAACGTCTGATAATTTGGCCATTTCAACGGCATTGTTGTTATTGCCTTCGGCAAATGCTAAATCAAACGTGAAGCTATTTGAGGTACCAGAACCAGTAATATCAAAGTCCATACCAAAAGCATTAATATTGTTACCTGTGTACGTGGCGCTTGGGCCTAATGAAACACCTACACTAGTAAATGCTTGATAAGTATTTAATGTAGTGTCGAGCTTGAAAGTAATCGTTGAACCAACTTGGAAACCCGCTACAGTTGAATCCATACTGTTTAAGCTGACTGAAGTGTTGCCTAAATTAGTTGAGGCCGATGTTAAAGTCGGCCCTGCAGCAGCAATGCCTTTAGGGTCGGTCATCACTACTTTTAAACCTGCAGCAGCACCAGCCGTTGGACGAATTTCAAACTTATCACCATCCGCTATTGGGCCGCCGGCAACATTAATGCTAAAACCTGCACTACTTGTTAGTTGAGTACCCGATAATGTTAAGTTTGATACTTTTCCAGTTTGGTTATCTGTTAATTGGTAACCATTCGCTGTGGTAAAACTTAGTTGGTAGGTGCTTCCTGACAATGCGCCCACATCGTCAATATTGACCGACATGGCTGCAGTACCGCTATTAGTAGAATTACTTCCGACACGACCAGATGCCATTAATGGGTCGTTAATATCACGAAAAATATCACTACCAACGTCACCGTTTAAATCAAAACCTTTAGACTGCATTTCATTAAAGGTGTCTGCAATGCCTAATGCTAATTGGCCGAGTTCAGTACTGGCCGGTAATAAGGTGTCGTCTCTAAATGAAAATAATGCGCCAAGTTGACCGCCTAATTTAGACGGATCAATGTTAAGGGTTTTATCGCCAATAGAGGCATTAATGCGTGGTTCATTTGGATAAGGATCGCCGGTACTGATGCCCATCGACATCGACACTTCACCCGATACCAACATCACCGAGCCGCCCAACATAATTGACTTTGCGCCGGTATCTAAAGGGATGACATTAACCTGAGCATACTGGCTGAGCTCTAAAATGAGTGCGTCTTGCTTGTCTAGTACTTGGCTGTCTTGACCTTGAGATTTCATCAACTCTAAATTGATGTTGCCTAATTCTTTGCTTATCTCATTTATACGAGTGGTAATGGATTCTATTTGGCTATTGGTTTGTTTCACCTGGCCATCTAGTTGTGATTGCATTTGATTCAGACCAGCGGCTAACTGTTGCGCAGAACTTAAGCTGTTAGTGCGAATACCAAGATCTGTTGGTAAATCGGCCACACTATTGATGCTTGCAAAAAAGTTGTTTAGATTTTCTGGCACCATTTTACCAATTTGAGAATAAATTTGGTCTAGCTCACTTAACTTACTGTAAGACGTTTCAGCCGCACTCATGCTGGTTTGACCGATGCGTAATTCACGTGCAGCAAACTCGTTGTAAACACGTTTAACATCGGACACATACGTGCCGGTGCCATAAAAATTATTGCCCAAGCGTTGTGATTCTAATGATGACTGGGTAGCAACTTGTCTGTTGTAACCTTCAGTATTGGCATTGGCAATGTTATTACTGGTCACCCCTAACTGAGCTTGAGATGCTTGAACGCCTGTGCGAGCGATATTGAGTAAGTCAATCGACATTATTTAGTCTCCACAGGTAATATAGATTTAAGGCCTTCTTTTACCGACTTCATCACATTGATGACTTTATTGGCATATTGAGGGTCGGTGGCGTAGCCGGCTTTTTGCAATGCTTTAATAAACTGAGTTGGCTCGCTGGCAACTTTACGTGCATCCTGATAACGATCGCCTTGGCTAATAAATGACACAAAGTCATTAAAGCTCTGTTCAAGGTTGTCATACATTCTGAAATCCGCTTTTTGTTGCACCGCAATGCCCTTTTCAAATTCCAATGTATTGACTGAAGTTTTATCACCTTGCCAACGCTTGTCTGCTTTAATATTAAACAGATTATGACTCATAGTACCGTCGTTTCGGCGTACCACTTTTTGGCCCCAACCGGTTTCTAATGCCGACTGGGCAATTAATACCTCAGCTGAGGTTCCTAACGATTTAGCCGCTTTTTCAGCATGGGGATACAAGACTGAAATAAAATGTTCTGGGCTAGTAAATTGACTCACTGCAATGCCTTTAGCTTTAGGAACTGCAAAATCTGTTTGCGGCAATACCTTGCCTACTTGTACTGCTTGACTGGCTAATTGCTCACCGCGTAATACGCTGTTTAACTGTTCACCGTCTAGCACATTAGTAAGTTGGGCTGACATTGGTCGCATCGATTCGGCGCTATCTATAACAGAATGTCCGATAATAGAATGCGATGCGGCTATTTGATCTTTTGGCGCAATAATATCGAGAGTGTCTTTATCTAATTCTGTTGCTGGAGCAACAAACATACTTGGGTTAACTTTATAATCACTATTGCCACGCAATACTGAAGCTGGCGTAATGGGGCTATCATCTGGGTCTAGTTGCTGCACCATCATCTCAGCCAAGCCCAACATGCCTTTATTAGATAAATCGACTGACATTTGCTGATCGCGCATTTGTTCAAAAAATGCAGTAGTTTCACTGTTCATTGGATTGTCTGACTTAAACGCGGCATTAGCATCTCGCATGCTTTTCATCAGCATTTGAATAAAAATACCTTCAAATTGCTTTGCTGCTTCTTTAAGTGCCCCCTTCTCGTCTTTCTGGGCTTGGACACGAAGTGAATCTAGTCCTCCTAGATCCAGAAAGTTCGATGAAGCTGACAACTTTTCCATAGTCATTCCGACAATTATTAGATGATGATAAGTTCACCATGCAAAGCGCCTGCCATCTTTAACGCTTCGAGTATGGCAAGTACGTCTGATGGTGCTGCGCCCACTAAATTCACGGCTCTTACGAGTTCGTCTAGTGTGGTACCTGGATTAAACATAAACATACGACGATCTTTTTCTGACACATCAATCGTACTGTTTGTAGTAACAACCGTTTCACCACCCGCTAATGCGTTGGGTTGTGACACTTGTGTGGCTTCAGCAATGGTGACAGTTAATCCGCCGTGAGTGACAGCTGCGGGTAATAACTTGACGTTTTGGCCAACCACAATGGTGCCGGTACGTGAGTTAACAATCACTTTGGCTGATTCTTCTGCTGGTATAACTTCAATGTTTTCTAATACCGATAAAAACGACACCCGCTGTGATGCATCGCGTGGCGCGCTCACTTGAATAGAAGTAGCGTCAATGGCCTTTGCCATGTCTGGACCCAGTAAATCGTTAATCGCATCTGCGGTGCGTTTAGCAGTCGAAAAATCAGAGCGACGTAAATTAAACGTAAGGTAATCACCGCTAGCAAATGGGCTAATAACGCTGCGCTCAACAATGGCACCACCTGGGATGCGGCCAACCGTAGGGGTATTTTGAATCACCAATGAGCCATCGAGCCCTTCGGCACTAAAACCACTGACAATTAAACTGCCCTGAGCAATGGCATACACATTGCCATCGACCCCTTTTAGGAAGGTTTGTAATAAAGTACCGCCACGTAAACTTTTTGCTTCGCCTAAACTGGACACGGTAATGTCAAGATTTTGACCCGGTTTAATAAAGGCAGGCATTTCGGCATGCACCGCAACGACAGCGACGTTCTTTGAATTAGGACGAACAGAGTCTGGTAAATTAATGCCGAAATTTTTGAGCATGGTTCTGAAGGTTTGTTCGGTATAACGGGTTTTCTCCCCAGTACCTGGCAAACCGACCACCAAGCCATAACCGATTAATTGGTTACTTCGCACCCCTTGAATACTGGCGATGTCTTTAATCCGTTCTGCATGTGCAGGTGCGGTTAGCATTATTATTGATGCGACTATCGATACAGCCGACGTAATCAGTTTAATTTTCATGCATTACTCCTTAAAAAGGCCACCAGTCACTCATAAAGAATGAACTCAGCCAACCGACTTTTTGGGAGTCAGCAAACGTACCGGTACCGCTATACTGAATACGAGCGTTAGCCACTCGAGTCGAATCGATTGTATTGTCTGGATTAATGTCTTCGCTGCGGATCATTCCGGTGACACGAATAAACTCATCACCGTTGTTAATAGAAATCCATTTTTCACCGCGGATCACCAAGTTGCCGTTACTGAGCACTTGGATGATATTGGCCGAAATACTGCCATCTAAACTGTTAGATTGATCGGCGTCAGACTCGCGCTTGGTATTCATGCTGTCGGAGTAACCCAAATCAATTGGGACACCACTGATGGAAATATTTTTACCGCCTGCATAAATGGGCTCTACACTTAAATCTGAGCCTTTTTTGATTTCGTTATTGGCACTTTTCGACGCTTGAGTGGACTCTTTTAAGGTCACGGTAATAATGTCGCCGACGCGATGCGCACGAATATCGGAATACAAGCTTGATGCTTGGCTATCAAGATAAATAGATCCCGTTGGCGCCACCTGCGTCGGAACGGTATCTGGGTATACCGGCGCATAAAATGGGTCATCAGCAATCGGTTTCTTGGCAGTAGAACTACAGCCAGCCAATAACACTACTGAGGCTAACGCAATGTATTTAATCATGTTAGCTCCTTAGAGATTCTGATTAATATAAGACAGCATCTGATCAACTGCTGAGATAACTTTAGAGTTCATCTCGTAAATACGTTGACCTTGAATAAGGTTGACCAACTCTTCTGTTACATTCACGTTAGACGTTTCTAGTGCTCCTTGGCGAATAGAACCTAAGCCGTCTTGCGACGCTGTACCTTGAATAGGTGTGCCACTTGCACCCGTTTCGGTATACAAGTTTTGTCCTAACGGGTCTAAACCTGCCGGATTAATAAAATCGGTCATGGTTAACTGGCCAATAACTTGACTGGCTGCGGTACCAGGGGTTTGCACTGACACTTCGCCCGATGCCGATACCGTAATACTGGTGGAATCATCCGGGATGGTAATTGGCGGTTGCACCACATAACCTGAACCCGGGGTTACAATCTGACCAGTATCATCTAAGCTGAACTGGCCATTACGCGTGTAGGCTGCTGTGCCATCTGGCATTTGCACTTCAAAAAAGCCCGAACCTTCAATCATTAAATCTAATGAGTTATCGGTAGTCAGCATGTTGCCTTGGGTAAACATTTTTTGGGTAGCAACAACTTTAGTACCCGCACCAATGTTTAAACCATTGGGTAACTTGCTGTTGTCTGAGCTAATGCCACCGGCTTGATTAACCGTTTGATAAAGTAAGTCTTCAAATACCGCACGACTTTTCTTAAATCCGACAGTACTGGCGTTGGCCACGTTATTTGAAATAACGGCAATATTAGTTTGCTGGGCATCGACACCGGTTTTACTTATCCATAACGCTGGATGCATAATAATTACTCCTAACTAATTCTCATCAAGGAAGTGGACGCCCGATCAATTTCTTCAGCGTTCTTCATCATTTTGACTTGCATTTCGTATTGACGTTGAATATCAATCATGGCGACCATTTCATGCACTGAGTTCACATTACTGCCTTCAACCGCGCCGCTTTCAACTTGAACGCCGGGGTCATTTGGTGCATTGCCACCCGCAGTTAAGCGAAACAAACCATCTTCACCGCGCATTAGGTTTTCGTTACCAGGATTAACTAATTTAATCCTCGCGACCTCTTCTATCACTTCCGCGGTTGCTCCTTGCGGACGTACTGAAATAATACCGTTGGCGGAAATTTCTATTTTCTCAACCGGAATGGGTAACACAATAGGACCCGAAGCTCCCATTACCGGGCGGTTACTGCTATTTAACAACAAACCTGTACTGTCAATTTTTAAACTGCCCGCACGGGTGTATCCTTCAGAACCATCTGCCGCTTGCACTGCAAGCCAGCCATCACCCTTAACCGCAATATCAAGGTCACGACCAGTGGTTTTAATCGGACCACCGTTAAAATTACTGCCTGGGCTTTCCATCATCGAAAACACCCGTGTAGGCAAGCCTTCACCAAATGCCTGCATTGAACGGGCTTGGACCATGTCAGCTTTAAATCCATCAGTATTGGCATTAGCAAGATTGTTCGCACTCACTGCTAGGGCATTCATCCCCTGCTTTGCGCCACTCATGGCAATATAAAGAAATTTGTCCATTTTTTGCTCCGTCAAACTTTCTGCAAAAATACTATATAAACAGAATAAGCAAGCATCATGCCAATGAGTTTTAAGTTGTGTTGTAAGGAGGTAACTACATGAATCGGTTAATCAATAAAATTAACGAATAACGCGTGAGTGTCAAAAAAGCATCTATCAACACTAGTGAGGTAATAACAAGGAGTAGCGAGGAGTAACAATAACAAGGATAAAGGCAAGGTGTTGCCGTAAACGGCAACACCTATTATCACGTAAACATAAATTGATAAGGTAAACGTAATCTTAGCGGATTTGTAATATGGTTTGATTTAAGGTGTTGTTGACTTCAAGCGTACGCGAGTTAGCCTGGAAGTTACGCTGAGCCGAGATTAAATCAACCAGCTCTGTGGTTAAATCAACGTTTGATTGCTCAAGCGCAGATGAACGAATACTACCAAATGTACCGCTATTGGCTTCTCCGGCTAATGCTGGGCCCGAATCGATACTGGCTTTCCAAGACGTATTACCCACTTGAGTCATACCTTGCTCGTTAGCAAAACGCACTAATGCCACACGTGATAACGGAACCGTTGAGCCATTACTGTAACTGGCGGTAATTAAACCATCTGAACCAATACCTACATTGGTTAATCGGCCCACGGTAATACCATCTTGAGTCAATTCAGTCACTTCAAATGGAGAAGCATATTGAGTCGGATTATTAAATTTTATCGTAAGGGTTTGAGCTCCATCGGCGCCAGGACCTAAAGCACCCGCACCACCAGCACCTAGTGCTTCAGTGGTAATAGTACCAGGGCTACTGCCAGTATAAGCTCCAACTGAGTTAAATTTAAGCACAGCACCTGACCATGTGCCAACACCACTAGGGTTGGCAGCTGATGCGGTACCAGCTACATCACCAGCACCACCACCGGCACCATCTCCATCACTATCGGTATTATAAGTCCCTGCGCCACTTGCTACATCCACAGGGTCACCATCAACTGCATAAAATGCCACCCAATTACTTTCGCCTGTATATGAACCGTTCGTTGGCTTAACAAAGTAGGTGGTCATAATATGCGACTCACCTAAGGAATCATAAATCGTCACTGAGGTAGAATTATTAAATGTATCAGAATCAGCAGGATCAAAATTAGCTGGATCTAATGCTGTTTCACCAACATTAAGATTCATCTGCAAACCAACATTTCCGGTTTGTACTGGGCTACCCGCCGTGTCAGGGATCTTAATTGGTTGGGTTGTGGTTAAACTCACCGAGGTTGAGTTACCGTCTTCATCCACCGGGAAACCTTGTAAAAAATTCCCTGCTGAGTCAACCATATAATTGGCCGAATCAACTTTAAACGCACCCGCACGGGTATATGACTGATCTTGCGAACCTAATTCAGAAGAGGTAACAAAGAAGCCACCACCACTGATCGCCATATCCAATGAGTTACTGGTAAATTGCAAGCTACCTTGATGAAACTGCTGCGCAACTTGTGTAGTAGTTGTACCACCACCTACAGCCGTTTTACTGTTAGAAAAAATTGAATTGGCGTAAACGTCAGCAAATTCAGCTCGAGACTCTTTAAAACCAATAGTATTGACGTTAGCGATGTTATTCGCGGTTGTATTTAAATCTTTTTGCGCGGCAGCGATACCACTCAATGCGATGTTAAATGACATATTACACCTCTCACAATTAATTCATTTATGATGACAACTAACGGTTCGTTGTTAGCCGTACTATGTTTCAGATACTGCGAGTACGTCAGATAACTTAATTCCACCTACTCCACGCAAATTCAAAATTGCTCCTGTTGCTACAGTGCCTAATGACACACTGGTAACATGAGCATAAGTCGATACGGCTAAATCCTCCGACGTTCCATCGACTTTACCACTGGCCTTAATGGCATAATTACCCGCTTTAGCTGGGTTACCACTTTTATCTAGACCATCCCAAGTCACATCAACATTGCCGCCTTTACTGCCGTCGACATTAAAGCTCTTAATAAGCTGACCCGACTCGTCTTCAACCCTTACCGTAATCGTTTCAATTGCTGATGGTGTACTGATCACCCCTTTTATCTCAGAGCTTTCAGTAGAGATAGCGCCGGTATCAGAAGGAATGAGCACTTTGCGGCCAACCAAGCCAGAAGCTTGTAACGCCTGGCTAGAACTCATCACAGTATTAAGGTTAAGGATTTCATCATTAAGATTTGAAATACCATCGACTGTAGAAAACGATGCCATTTGGGCAATCATTTGATCGTTATCAACCGGTTTAAAAGGATCTTGCATCGACAGTTGCTGACTGAGTAAAGCAAAGAAATCCTCTTGCTTTAGCATTTGATCGCTTGATTCAGGGATAGCACTTTCTTCAGGTAGACGGATGCTATCTAGAAACACATTACCCGTAGTCGTGCTGGTCGTATTTGTCTGTACAGAACTTTTCGTTGTAGCGCTAGTATTAGATGCACTACTGGATTGTTGCGGTAAAGACTGACTGTAAGAATTAACGAGGCTCATTGTTACCTCCTTGAATAATCATACTATTTACCCATCCTTAATGTCTGTTGCAACATAGACTTTGTTGCATCAGCCACCTGAACGTTCATTTGATAAGAACGCGATGCAGAAATCATATCCGCCATTTCTTCCATCACATTGACATTAGGTTTATAAATAAAACCATCACCATCCGCCATGGGATGGTCTGGCGAGTATTCTTTTAATAATGGCTTATTACTTTCGACAATGCCTTTAACGGTTACGCCAGGCGAACTGTTTTGCTGGCTATTGGCTTTTAGCATTTCGGCTTCAAAAACAGGATGACGCGCGCGATAGGTTTTATCGACACTGCTAGACACAGAATCAGCATTGGCAATATTACTGGCGGTGGTATTCAAACGCACTGACTGCGCAGACATACCTGAACCAGAAACATTAAAAATATTAAATAAACTCATAATTAATCACCTCGCAATGCTTTACGCATGCCACTAAATTTTCCCTCAAGAAAGCCTAATGACATTTGATATTCGAGCGCATTTTGCATAAATGCTGCTTGCTCTTTCTGCGTATCGACAGTATTACCATCGCCAGTATCAGCTTGATTTGGCATACGATATTGAACATGCTGTTGACTTAACGCCGTTAAATCAAAATGTTTCTCTGTGGTTTGGCTCATACTCAAGCCTTTCTGATGCGAGCTTGCCGCTTGCATAGCAGAAGCAAAATTGACATCTTGAGCTTTATAATGAGGAGTATTGGCATTGGCGATATTACTTGAAATCACTTCTGCTCTTTGAGCTCGAATGCCCAAAGAGTATTGGTGAACACCTAATGCATTATCGAAATTAATCGCCATAAAATTGCCTCCATCAGCTAACTGGTAGAAATAAAGCAAAGGTTATGCCAACAATTTAATTTATGAGGGAATAAAAGATAAAAACAAACATGCCGACGAATGCCGGCATGATAAATAGATTAAGCTATTATATTATCTAGGTTTTCTTTTGATAATAAATTCCAGGATTACAGCGAACCATATTAAATTCTTCGGTTAATCCCGCAAGAGATTCTGACGCACCCAAAAATAAAATACCTTTAGGATTAAGTGCGGCAGCAAATTGCCGCAAAATTTTAGCCTTTGCCTCAGGAGCAAAGTAAATCAACACATTGCGGCAAAAAATAATATCGTATTTACCTAATAGGCTATAACTTTCAAGTAGATTATGGGCTCTAAAGTTAACTAATCGCTTCACATTATCTTTAACTTTCATGTTACCCGAAGGTAAAGCATCAAAAAACTGACGTTTACGTTCTTCAGACAAACCACGAGCAAGTGCTAAACCATCATATTCAGCATTTTTACAACGATCTAGCATAGAAGGTGATAAATCTGTTGCCTGAATTGTCGCGCCTCCTGGTAAAGCACCAGGTTTACGTTGTTGATATTCCAACACCGTCATGGCCAACGAATAAGGTTCTTGACCTGAAGAGCACGCAGCCGACCAAATTTTTAATGGTCTGCCAAGCTTACTGTATTCAGGCAATAGAGTATTGTGCAGTAATTCAAATGGATAACGGTCTCGAAACCATAACGTTTCATTGGTGGTCATCGCATCTATCACTTCAGCGCGCAGTTGCCGTTCTATCGGTTTCATCGACTTTTTAACTACCTCAGACAAAGAAGGCAAATTATGCTTCCCCATCAAAGGTGCTAAACGGCTGCGGACTAAATATTGTTTGTTCTCACCTAACACAATACCGCTATGCTGTTCTAAAAACAGCCTAAATTGATTGTACTCTGCTTCAGCAAGTGATTTATCTGTCACATTATCTTCCTAATAGGTAAGCCTATGAACTCAACCTCCAATATTTTGCAATATTTTGCAATAATAAAAGGTTTATAAACTTAAATGTTTGTTAACCGCTGCGGCTAATTCATCGGGATTAAACTTAGCAATAAAGTCGTTAGCCCCTACTTTTTGTACCATCGCTTGGTTAAATACACCACTTAATGATGTGTGCAATACTACTTTGATATTCTTTAATTTTGGATCATTACGAATTTCAGCCGTTAAGGTATAACCATCCATTTCAGGCATTTCAATATCAGAAATGATTAACGGAATTTCAACTGAAACATCATCCATTTCTGCGGCAATACTTTTCAGTTTTTCCAGCGCCTCTCTACCATCTTTAGCGGTATCGATTTGCAGATTTAATGACTCTAACGAACGAATAATTTGTTTGCGTGCTACAGCAGAATCATCAATAACCATAATATGATAATGCTGTTCTCTATCAATAGTTAATGCTTCATTGAGCTCTTTACTGATAGACGTCTTAACCGGTGAAATTTCATCAAGAATTTTTTCAACATCTAAAATCTCTACCAACTCACCTTCAATCTCTGTCACCGCAGTTAAATAAGAAGAGCGGCCAGAACCTTGCGGTGGAGGCATAATGGCTTCCCAATTCATGTTGATAATACGTTCAACTGAACTGACTAAAAAGCCTTGAATACTTCGGTTATATTCAGAAATGATAATAAAGCAATTTTCTGTTGATGTCAGTGGGCGTCCACCCGTTGCGGCACTTAAATCGATAACGGAAATGGTTGAGCCACGAATATGAGCAACACCTTTAACAAAACGGTTTAATTTAGGCAACGTAGTCAGTGGTGGGCATTGCAACACCTCTTTCACTTTAAACACGTTAATGCCAAACCGTTGACGGCCGCTAAGCCTAAACAATAGCAGCTCGAGTCTGTTTTGCCCGACAAGTTGGGTACGTTTATTTACTGAATCTAAAATGCTCGACATAACAAGGCCTTGTAGTTAACTGTCACCCAAAAGGATAAAAATTGTTCTTTGAAATTATAGTAAACCTTGGTTTAGCATAATACGGTTAGTACATATTTTACTGATGGTCACTCAATTTGAGTCTAAACCATCACCAATCTAACAAATACATCTCAATTTAATGAATCAAAAAGTGGGCATGCAACTTGCTTTAATTTTGTATAAATTAGCTCGCACTGTGAACTGACACTTTTTTGACGAAGGGATAATGTTATTCTTATGTCCCCTAGCCCATTTATTTTAGCTTATTGTGTATGCAGAGATTACTCGCATATTTTTCGTTTTTCAAAGTATAGGTGCATTCTGGCAAAACAAGCTAGTATCTTCATTATGAAAGTATTTTTTTTATGTTTTTTGTGTTCAATAACATTTTCTTTGCCTGCAATTGCTAGCGAAGAAATTATCACACCTTCACTATCGACCATTTATGCGTTAGCTAAAGAGGCGGTAGCCAAAAAAATTGATGCTGACTCAAAAGCTAAAGTGCAAATAACCCCACAAAACCTTGAGGGCAGAATCAGTCCACCAGCCTGTTACCCACCGATTAATGTCGAACTTGCCAGTGAAAGGGCTATTAGTCGAAATAACATGGTAAAACTCAGTTGTAATAGCCCAGACTATGACTATCCATGGCAAATGTATCTCTCTGTTCGAGTCGAAATCCAATACCCTGTTGTGGTAGCTAACCAACTATTGTCCCCAGACCAAATTATTGGCGAACATCATTTACAAGTCATGTATGTTGACCAATATAGCTTAAAAGGTCAGTTTTTTTCCGACACCACGACATTAATCGGCTCGCGGGTGAAACGTCGGGTAGCTAAAGACTCTCCAGTATTAAGTAATAACCTGTGCTTTGTTTGCAAAGGTGACACTGTTTCTATTTATGCTAAAACCACTAATGTAGAAATAAAAACCCTTGGAGAAGCACTGCGTGATGGCAATATCGATGAGGTTATCAGAGTAAAAAACAGTAACACTAGCAAACAATTCGATGCGGTTGTAATTGGCGTTGGCGAAGTTGAAGTAAGAATGTAAAATAGCGTTAAAGTTTTTTCCTGGGGTGCCGATAGCCTGATTGGAAAACCTGATTCATTACGCTGGAGCCTCCCATGGCAATTGATATTAAGCATAACACTGCTACCAATACACAAATGCGCACTGCACGTGACACGCAGTCTGCTACGCAATCTACAACTACTGCAGCCCCAAAATCAGCTGCACCGGTTAAAACAGATTCCGTTAGCATTACCTCTCAAGCTCAACAGCTTCAGAGCGCGCAAACAAAAATGGCATCGTTACCAGAAGTAGACCAAAAAAAGGTCGCTGAAATTAAGCAAGCAATCTCTGAGGGACGATATAAAGTCGATCCAGAAAAGCTTGCAGCGAATATTGCCAGCTTTGAAGCAGAGCTAGGCGGTTTATCGTTTGACAGAGAGTAACCGTTAAACGTTACTCTTTAACTTGTTTTAACGACACACAGATAATAGGTGCAAACTTGCACCATAGATAAGTGTTAGTTAAAAAAACCTAAGAGTAATTTATGACAGAGTTAAACCAGCCATTACACAAGCAAGCAAGCGAAGATCAACGCAAAGAGCTACACCAACTGCTTGATAGTCAAAATCAGACATTAACGCAGCTGAAATCGCTTATTGTTGAAGAGAAAGCGGCATTATCCAAACAAGATGCCGACAAACTGCTGGCGCTTTCCAAAGATAAAACCCAGTGCTTATTCAATATGAAAGCCACTGACGAAAAACTGGCAAGCCACCCACAGCACAATCTGCTCACCACCGATACTGAACTGGCACAACAGGTCTCACGAGCTAAAGCTATTCTCGCCGAGTGCAAAGACATCAACAGTCAGAATGCCAGCTTGATTGAGCTCAATATCGCCAGCCTCAATCGATTTGCCCAGGCATTACAAGCCAGCCGCAATGCCTCAAGCTTGACCTACAATGACAAAGGTAAAACTTCTACCATTTCAACACTGGGCAATGACTTTTCAGCCTGATAAAGCCTTGAGGCTATAAAACTTAGCAACAGCCTAGAGCGCTGCGCTGCTAGGACGCTTCGCAGCTAGAGACTATAAAATCTTAGCGACAGCCTAGAGCGCTACGCTGCTAGGACGCTTCGCAGCTAGAGACTATAAAATCTTAGCAGCGAAGCTGTCCCTAGAAGCACAGCGACCCTAGCAGGACGTAGTCCGCCCTAGAACCTAGCAGGACGTAGTCCGCCCTAGAACCTAGCAGGACGTAGTCCGCCCTAGAACCTAGTAGTCTGCCCTAGAAACTAGCAGGTGATTTATTGAGCTAGCATAGCTTGGCGTAAACTTTGTTGTACCGGAGTTTCACCTAACCAAATCTTAAGTAAAGCCTGACGAAATGCCTCTCCAGCAATATCTCCCTGAGCATTACCATTTTTGATACTGCTCACACCCTTGCCTTTTTGGGTGACAAAAGTAAATTGATCACCGTCGACAATTTCATCTGCAAATAATTGGGTAAAATGTTCAATATCTTTGGCAATTGAGTGTGTGTCATTGTCGGTAGCAGCTTCAAAACCTTCAGTAATGGCATCACGCATTTTGTTTGAAGTGATCATCCCAGAAGTAATCGTTAGCTGGATCACCGCTATCGGCTGAGTAAGCACATCTTCTAGAGTGTGCACTTTTGTCGGCAGATATAAACTACCCACATATAAATCCATAAAAAACTTACTGCGTACACCAGCGCCATTCAATATCAATGGCTGCTCTGCTACTGTAATTTGCTCTGCTACATCAACATCTGCAATCATGCTAGCTTGCGCCAACAACGGCATCATTAACGATAAGCTCAATCCAATTGAAGCTAATAATTTCATATAAACTCTCTAAAAAACTGCAATATCAACGACTACACCATCAGCCGTTTAACCAACAACCGCAACTCAAGTCGGGTAATTTAACCGCGAACGCCTAATTTATATTGGCCATTCTGTAGAAACATCAATGCTTGCTTGTGCTTTGGCGAGATTAAAATTGGACCATCATCAAAAAATAAAAAGCACTTCCAATTACGCACAAACACATCCCAGCGAGTTTCAACAATTTGGTATTTTTCATAGCAAAAGTACACCACCGCATCATCAGGCCATTGAATATGCGCAATAATTGCTTCGGGCATCGCATTATCATTAGAATCCCATGCCGACTGCCAATGCTCCGTTGCCGCCCAAGCATCTTGCTTTATTGGCCAATCACCTTTTTCAAACAGCTCTGCACGACTGCTCTTATTGCTTATCCACTTATCCCACACTTCCATGGCACTTTTATCGGTCAATGGCTTAATCAAGGCCTTATCATCATCTGATACAGGCAAATCTTTATGGTTAAAAATCCACTTACGCTTATAAAGATCAAACGGAATATATGAATGTGACAAACAACTGCTCCTAGCAACAAAAAATGAAGCGCAATTATAGCGCTAAAGCCGATCAGACTGCGATAGCGGAAGCATAAATGATGTGGAGATTTGTCAAAATATTAATACTGAAGATAAAAAGATTAATTGAAGAAAAGTCTGAATCTAGGAAAGAAACGACTAAATGAAAATGAGGGTAAAAAGAATAGTAGCAAGAATTAACATAAATTATATGGTCTCCCCACAGGGACTCGAACCCCGATCGGCCGCTTAGGAGGCGGCTGCTCTATCCTGTTGAGCTATAGAGAGACCCTGTGATTATACTGAGTTTATAATCGAATTAAACCTTTTATATTTAATTGCTTGATTAATAACCAACTAATTCTTAATTGCCTTACTCTTATCGATCAGCACTTAGCACTTAGCACTTAGCACTTAGCACTTAGCACTTAGCACTTAAGTCTGAACAATTAGCTTCTAGTAACCAATCATTAGTTCTTAATCGCAATATCATTTACTTGAATATTGTCTGCACTGTCGATGCCGTCAAATATTGCGGTTGAGCTGTCTTCGGTAACTTGTTCGATAACCACATTGGCACGGCTTTTTGTGGCGATGGCACGCATGGAATTAAATCTGTCTGGGATATTTTTTTGTAATACGATTTGGAACTTATCACCCATTTTAACGCCATTTTTACGACCTAAATTGATGATAATACGATCCCCTTGCCTGGCGACAATTTGGCCTAGTAATGGACGACAGTTTAACTGCTTATCCAGCGACATCACGCTTTGCTGTAAAATATCGCTGATCGCCTGACCATAAGATGATCGCCAAAAGCGCTGGTTAGCAGGTGAGACGATTTCTTGTCTTTCAAATTCCCAAGGCGCTGAGGTGGCGAATGATTCTGACCACACCACTTCACCGCTGATCCCGTGATAAAGGGTTAATTTAAATATAAACTGTCTTAACGGATCATCTTCGACAAAGCCCATATAACTACTTTGAGCAGGTTCGGTCGAAATATCAATGATTTCAGGTTGCAGCAGATATTGGCTGTCGGTGATTTCGCCTAACCAACTGGGAATACGGTATCCTTTAAAGTTGACCAGTTGATTGGTGTTATCAATTTTTTCATCGGCATGTAGTCGTGCAAAACTGTATCGCGACTGCGCATTGATAGCTTTACCTAATTGCTCGGTGATTCGCTCTTCAAAGTGAGCTAATTGGCCATAACGCAACTGTTCGCGTTCTTGTAAATAGGCTTGTGGCAACATAATCGCGGCCTTGAGAGACTGGCTTTTACATTGAGCGTTAGGTTCTTGTTCGCTGAGTTCAAGCTGTAACACCACGGTAATGGTGTGTTGGCTGATCATTTCACTCATTAATTCAACGTTATTGGCCGATCCCATCCGCTGAATTTGAAAGGTATCTTGAGTAAGCCGACCTTGGTTGACTTGTTGTTCGCTGGAAAAGTTAACCCCGGCTTTTAAACTGGCGTAATTTAATGCCTGGCTTATGGCGTCTTCACGGGCTTTATCTATATCGCCATTAACGATTTTAGCCTTACCAGTCACTTCAATTTGTTCAGCCAATACCGACGACGTTACACACAATGCACTCACGCATAGCATTGCTATTACGCCAAGGTGATTAAAGGTTTTTGTTCGGATAACAGGGCTGTGTCGGATCAACATACAATGTCCTAATGTCAAAAAATCGTCTATTTTGCACAATTGTGTAAATTCAGCTTACTCTATTTTAATCAAAGCAAAAATTGTGCCGACTCACTATATTAGTGGTTATTTTCGATGTTGCACTATTACAGTAAAGCTTTTAACGCATTTGCCGATATAAAGACACCAATAAAAAAGAGTACATAATTGGCCTTAGTTATCGATGTACAAGGCGATTAAATGACTCATTTATACCAAGACTAGCGGCATTATTTGTTAGAGGAATTATTATGATTAACAGGCTTTTTATCTCCACGGTCATGCTTGCGTCGTTATCGTTAGCGGCATGCACCCAAACGCCTAATGCTGCCAATAACCTTGCCTTTAGTAATAACGGTAAATTTGTCAAAATCGTCGACGAAGATGAGGTTTATCACGATAAACTGGCTTATGATATTCAGGCTGCGGGAATATCACCCAAAGGCCAAGTGAATGTGTGGGCAGAAAAGTTAGTCAACGAGTTAGTGTTACAAAACGACGCCTTGCGCCCAGATCAACCACTGCTGATTTCTACGCCAGTGATGACCAGTAATTTAAATGCAACCAATGAATTAGCATTACAGTTACAACAAGGATTACTCGCGGCGTTCCACGCTCATGAATTTAACTTAGTCGATTTAAATGTGGCGACAAATTTGCGCGCCACAGAACAAGGCGAGTTTATGTTGAGCCGCAACTGGGAACTGTTACGTGCAGATTTACCGGTTTCACACGTATTAGTGTCAACCATGACCCTAACCCCTGAAGGAATTGTGTTTAACGGCCGAGTGGTTAATGTGACCAATAATCGCGTCCTTTCAGCGGTGCAATCATTTGTGGCAGCATCGAGTTTGTCGGGTTATTTACAACCCTCTGAACTCATTGAATCACGCAATGGTTTACTGTATCGCCACGAGAATAAGGGCGACAGTCGTTACACCGTATTAGGAGATAAGCTATGAAGTCGTTGATGTTAATTATGCTATTGCTGCTCACTGGCTGTGTGAGCAAAGATAAATATGTTCAGTGGGAAACCGAAGCGCCAGCCTCGTTCCCAACGCTAACGGCAATTGGTTATGCCCCGTTGGCGACTCAGCCCAGTAAAGAGCCATCACATCGTATTTTAATGGCGATGCAAGCTTCAAAAATTGCCGCTTACCGTGAGTTGGCTGAACAGGTATATGGACAAAAAATTTCGGCTAATAGCGACGTAAGTGAATGGTTACTAACTGACGACAACGTTAAATCTAGCGTGAGTGGTATTATTCGCGGCGCTAAAGTGGTTAAGACCTACCCTTCTGGTGAGTTTTATGTCACGGAGCTAGCTCTGGACTTTAAACAAGTATGGCAGTTGTACGAACAACAAAATCGCCCTAAACGCGTAAAAGAAGTCACTTACTTTTAATTGAACGTTTACGCTAACTTGTTGATATAAAAATGCCGCTGATGTCAGCGGCATTTTTATTATATTAGGTTAACACTTATCATTAAAACGTCAGTTTAAACACTAAACCTAATGCTGCTTGGTTTTCCATGTCTTCCGTAACGTCGGGATAACTTAACTCCATTTCGCCACCAAAATAATAACCTGCATACGCATTAAGGCTAACATTACTCGTTGCTTGCCAGCCTGCGCGAGCAAAGCCTACCCATTCTTCTACTTCAATGGTTTTGTCATCATCAGCAATTAAAAAACGTTCTGTTCGCATTGAGCTACCCACACCGAAACTCCAGTCACGGTTATACTGATAACTTAACTCTAATCCTGCAGGGCCACTAAAACCAGCTTGGAACGGGTTAGCAAGTACCCACTTCTCGTTTATCTGCCAACGCACGGCTAAGTAAGGTACGGTGCGCACTTCTGAAATATCATTTAAGTATGCAACACCAAAGCCGAGCATATTGCCGGAATCAAAGCGGTACATGCCCGAGGCAACGACACCATAACTTTGCGCATTTGAAGATGATGCAGTATCGGCATAGGCGTATTGCAGTTTGGGGGCTATAAGAAACATCCAATGATTATCAAGACGGTAAGATAACGATAAACCAGCACTGTACTGATGTATGGTTGACCAAGGTTCAGTACTGCTGCGTAACAGAGTGTTTTGGTTCATATCCCAGTCGTAATCGAGATTATCGTAGCCTAGATTTGCCCCAATTGACCACTGACGATTGAGTGGCATGCTGGCCGAAAAACTGGTCTTCCAAGCATCACGTTGTAACTGATTAGGGTTATTGCTATCAGCCCCAACATTAGCGGTACCCGTTGATGTACGAGCCACAGTGAGCGAAAATGGTGAACGTTCTGGCGCTGCTAAAGCATGCTGACTTAACAACAGTCCCGATGCTAGCAAAATTGACAAAGCTGATGTACTCAATGATTTTGGCTGAATTACGTTAACGTTATAAAGCGTCATATCAATCTGCTTCCCTTCAAATAATGAGATAAGTTAGCTATTAACTTGGCTTAACTGCACCTTGGCTTAATAGCACGTTGGGTTAATAGCACCTTAGTTTAATTACGATAATACTGTTATCGCGCCAATTAAGTTCAACTTTTATTGGCTTATTTTACGTCTACTTGGTGGGCTCGCAAAAACATCTCGGCAGTATCTTGTAAATATTGTTGCCTAGTTGTCAGTAAATCACCTATCTCTAATCCTAGCTCTAAACGTAATTTTAGTTCGCCAAATAACATTAAACACAATCTAACTGCGCTTTCGTGCGGATTTTCAAAAAAGTATTCGCCATGTTCATTGACCTTTTTTAAGTAATTTCTAATCAGTCCGAGTACGTGCTTGGGACCTGCGTCATAAAACAATCTAGACACTTCTGGGTGAGTGTCTGCTTGAGCTACGCAAGTTTTAAATACTGTCATGGTTTCTTTGCTAACAATCATTTCACCAAATTGCAGAGCAAACTGCAAAATAACCCGTTGTGGATTTGCTGCATCAATTAAAGCTTCGCCAGTGAGTTGATGCACAACACATTTAGACTCAATCGCAGAAACAAACAAATCATCTTTGGAACCAAAGTGAGAGTAAACGGTTTGTTTTGATACACCGGCATGTTTTGCCACTTCGTCCATGCTGGTGTTAGGAAAACCCTGATGGCAAAAAAGGTCAATCGCAGACTCAAGTACTTGAGCCCGCTTTTGCTCACTGCGGCTCAAACTAACCTGTTCAATGTTATTAAGCGATGTGTGTGTTTTTGTCATGTTGGTTCCGTAAATTAACCCATTAAGCACAATCGAGTGTCAGCGTTACTACTCATTATTTAGCGTTATAGTAACTAAAAATAGACTGGACAGTCTAGTTTTATAAAACTAGACTACCGAGTCTAGTTAACATTTAAGCTACAAGTCACGATTTGCGGTTAATGAGTTCGCTTATTGTTATTAACACTGGTTTTTAAGATAAATCAACATTGGCACAATATATTGCTTTGCAAGGAATAAACTTATGTACGCGTCAAAGGCATTCACCCCAATCATTCGATACTGGGCGCTAGGTTTAAGCTTAATCTCATTAGGCGGTTGTGGCTCTGAGGTAAAAGAGCATTCACAAACAACTGAGTATCAAACGGTATTGTCACAGCCTTTATCATTAAACGACCGTTATCAACACATGCAAACTTATACGGGTACGATTCGCTCGGCCAATACCACCGGAATTGGCTTTGAGCTTGCGGGTAAACTGAATAATATCCTAGTCGACAGTGGCGATACTGTGAGTAAAGGACAAATATTAGCGCAGCTTGATACTGATTTATTAACCGCAGAAAAGCAGCAATTACAAGCCAGTTTATTGCAAACTCAAGCGGATATAGATTTAGCAAAAAGCACCTTAGCCCGTACTCTAAAATTGAAACAACAAAACTATGTGTCTGAGCAGCAACTCGATGAAACCCAGCAACAAGTTATCAGTTTACAAGCTAACCAAAAGCGAATAGAAGCCAGCTTAAGTGCGACCAATTTGAAAATTGAAAAATCAACCTTACTGGCCCCATTCAATGGAAAAATCAGTCAACGTTTTCATAATATCGGCGAAGTGATTGCGCTAGGCAGTCCGGTTTTCACCTTAGTTGGTAACAGTCAGCCTGTGGCTTATATTGGAGTACCCATTGATATCGCACAGCAGTTAACCGCCGAGCAGATGGTAGATGTCCGTGTAGGTAAGCAAACCTTTATCGCTAAAATTGCCGGTATTAGTGCCGAGGTTAATACCATTAGTCGCACGGTTCAGTTGCGTATTCATTTGCCCGACTCAGCCAGAGTGATCAATGGCGAAATAGCTTATTTGGCGTATCAACAAGACGTGCAAGCACCTGGTTATTGGGTGCCTATGTCGGCATTAACCGATGGCGTGCGCGGATTATGGAACGTGTTTGCCTTAGTTGAGGCTGAGCAAGGTTTTTATACCATTGAGCGCCGCGATGTAGAGATTATCTATACCAATGAACAACAAGCGTATATTCAAGGTGCCATAAAACCAACCGATTTAATTGTATCGCAAGGATTACATAAATTGGTCGTTAACCAGAAAGTCACTCTCGCTCAAGCTGAGAAAACGGGGGCATTATGATTAAAGCATTTTTAGAAAATGGCCGCCTAACCAGTTTATTTATCGCATTATTAATTGTTGCCGGATTAGGTGCCATTTCAAGCCTACCTCGCACCGAAGATCCACATATTACTAACCGATTTTCGTCTGTTATCACTCAATACCCTGGTGCATCTGCAGAGCGGGTTGAAGCACTTGTGACTGAGGTATTAGAGAATCAATTACGCCGTTTAGAAGATTTAAAGCTAGTCCAGTCGACCTCTCGCCCCGGGATTTCGGTTATCCAGCTAGAATTAAAAGACACGGTCACAGAGACGGATCCGGTGTGGTCGCGCGCTCGAGATCTTATCGCCGACAGTAAATCATTGTTGCCAGTAGAAGCACAAAATAGTGTATTAGATGATCAACTAGGTTATGCCAACACCGCCATTTTAGGACTTGTTTGGGCTGACGATAGCCCTGTAAGAACCGATATTCTAAATCGTTATGCCAAAGAATTACAAAGCCGTCTAAGACTGCTCAATGGTACTGATTTTGTTAAACTTTATGGCGCACCACAAGAAGAGATTTTAGTTGAGCTAGATGGCAATAACATCAGTCAATTGCATTTAACCCCCGCCAGTATTGCCGCTATTTTAAATAATGCCGACAGCAAAATTTCAGCCGGTGAAGTTAATAACAGCCAATTTAGAGCCTTAGTTGAAGTCTCTGGTGAGTTAGATTCGCAGAATCGTATCCGCCAAGTGCCGTTAAAAGTAGACGACTATGGTCAAATTATTCGCTTAGGGGATGTGGCCAATATTAGCCGCCAAGCTAAGACTCCGGCATCGAGTATCGCTTTAATCGACAGTCAGCAAGGCGTTTTGGTGTCTGCACGCATGCTCAACAATAATCGAGTCGATGTGTGGCAACAGCATGTAAGCAGCGCCATAGATGATTTTTCAGCTAATTTACCGGCCAATATTAAGGTGCAATGGTTATTCGACCAACAAAGCTATACCAGTGACCGATTAGGTGACTTGGTGATTAATCTGCTACAAGGATTTGTGATTATTTTAGTGGTTCTGATGCTAACATTAGGACTGCGCAATGCAGTGATTGTGGCGATATCATTACCATTAACCGCATTATTTACCCTCACCTGCATGAAATATACTGGACTACCGATCCACCAAATGTCAGTAACAGGTTTAGTGGTTGCGCTGGGGATTATGGTCGATAACGCGATTGTGATTGTTGATGCCATTGCGCAACGCCGTCAACAAGGTATGAGCAAACTGGAAGCGGTATCAAAAACCTTACACCATTTATGGCTACCACTAGCAGGGTCGACTATTACCACCATGCTAGCCTTTGCACCTATTGTATTAATGCCTGGAGCTGCGGGTGAGTTTGTGGGTGGCATTGCCATTTCGGTCATGTTTGCCTTACTTGGCTCATATATTATTTCTCATACCATTATTGCTGGCCTTGCGGGTCGATTCAGTCGCAGTGAAAAACCAACGGCTTGGTATCAGCAAGGGATGGCATTCCCAAGAATTAGCCAAGCATTTACCGCCAGTTTACAGTTTGCGTTATCTCGGCCAATACTGACCGCCATCGTAATTGGAATATTACCGATAGCTGGCTTTTTTGCCGCGGGCAAAATGACTGAACAATTTTTCCCTCCGTCTGATCGCGACATGTTCCAAATTGAAGTCTACCTGGCACCTCATGTCAGTATTGATAACACTCTCGAGCAGGTCAAACTGATTGATAAAAAGCTGCAACAGATTGACGATATTATCGCAGCTACATGGGTTGTTGGCGGTAATACGCCCTCTTTCTATTACAACTTAACTCAACGGCAACAAGGGGCAACCAATTACGCCCAAGCGATGATTAAAGTGACCGATTATGCCGCCGCCAATCGGTTAATTTTACAATTACAAAAAGAGTTTGATGCCCAATTTCCACAAGCACAGATTTTAGTGCGAAAACTGGAACAAGGGCCTCCCTTTAACGCTCCGGTTGAGCTGCGAATTTATGGCCCTAATCTTGATACTCTGAAAACCTTGGGTGAACAAGTACGCGGCATTTTAGTCGCCACACCAGATGTAATTCATACTCGTGCCACCCTCAGTTCTGGCGCTCCAAAAGTGTGGTTACAGGTGAATGAAGACGCCAGTTTAATGAGCGGCCTAAGTTTGAGCGACATTGCTAATCAAATTCAAATGGCGACTACCGGGATCATTGGTGGCAGCATTTTGGAGCAAACCGAATCACTGCCAATACGGGTTCGCTTAGGCGACAACAGCCGCGAACAAGCCACTCGTTTAGCCGAGATTAATCTGGTGTCACCATCGGGGTCAGGCATTCCACTATCGGCATTATCTTATAACGAAATAAATGTCAGTCGTGGTGCAATACCGCGCAGAAATGGCGAACGGGTTAATACTATCGAAGCTTATATCACCAGTGGAGTATTACCAGCACAAGTGCTCAACGAGGTTAAAGATGCTATTGCTAATTTGTCCATTCCAGCGGGATATCATCTCGAAATAGGTGGTGAAAGCGCAAAGCGTAATGAAGCAGTAGGGAATTTACTGTCAAACATTGTACTCGTAGTCACTTTATTATTAGCTACAGTGGTGTTGTCGTTTAACTCGTTTAGATTAACCGCCATCATTTTACTGAGTGCTTTTCAATCGGCCGGTTTAGGCTTGTTATCCGTGTATGTATTTGGCTATCCGTTTGGGTTTACCGTCATCATCGGTTTATTGGGGTTAATGGGTTTAGCCATTAATGCGGCCATTGTTATTTTGGCAGAACTTGAGGATATCCCCGAGGCGCGCAATGGCAATTTGGCCCTAATCATTAGCACGGTGAGCAGTTGCGGGCGTCATATTGGCTCAACAACTATTACCACCATAGGTGGCTTTTTACCTCTGATTATCGCCGGTGGTGGCTTTTGGCCACCCTTTGCTATCGCTATCGCTGGCGGTACATTATTAGCCACTATGTTGTCACTGATTTGGGTACCGGTAATGTATACCTTATTGATGAAGCCGAAAGGTATACTTGCTAATCACTCAGTCGCGTAATGATATAAATTTCATCAGAATTTATCATTACTTATCACTTTTTCGTACTAAATAACGGGTAATTAGTAGTCCTTAGATGTACATTTAAACTCGTATACCTACCTATTGAAAATTAATTGTCATAATAATTATGGAATAGTGCATATGAATTATAAAAACTGGCCTATAGCAAAACAAATTGGCTCACTTGCCATATTGTCTTCTATCGTTATCTTTACCGCTATGTCTTGGTTTTCCTATCAATCGGCATCCACTGTATTGCATGACAAAGCAATTCAAGCGATTAAATCACAAATGCACAGTAATACTCATTTAATTGAACTGCAGTTCAACAGTATGCTGGACTTAGCTAAACGAAATGCCGATGTTCTGCGTACCTTATATCCAGGACAATTCTTGATAGAAGATCGCACCGTTGAGGTGTTAGGAATTAAGACCCCTGTACTAGTCCATGATAATGAGCAAATTAACAATTCAAATAATAACGTAGATCACTTTTCGAAGCTTACAGGCGGAGTCGCTACGATATTTGCTCGCGATAATGATGATTTTGTTCGTGTATCAACATCACTTAAAAAAGCAGATGGCAATCGTGCATTAGGGACGTATTTAGGTATTACACATCCCGGTTATCAGCGTTTGGTTAAAGGCGAAGAGTATGAAGGCTACGCCAAGCTTTTTGGTAAAGACTACATGACAATTTATCGCCCAGTAAAAGATCCCAATGGCAAAGTTATCGCTATTCTTTTTATCGGTTTTGATATCACCCGATCTGTTGCACAAATCCAAAACTCACTTAAACAACTGACTCTTGAAGAATCAGGTTCGTATGTCATCATCCGAAACTCTGATCAAAAGATTATCTCTCATCGTGAGTTAACATCAGAAGAACCATATAATGAAACATTGCTTAATGGCCTATCGCTTGAACAGGCACTCACAGATAAAGGGAGTTGGGTTTACAGGTCCTTGTCTAATCAAGAAATGTATTCCTATTCCGTATATATTCCCGGTTGGAATTGGACTTTGGTCGGTTTCGTTCCTGAAAAGGAATTGAGTGATGAAAGCTTAGGCATGTTAAAAATTAACGCCATATTGGCATTGCTAGGCGTAGTTATTATTTCCGTTTTACTTTTTAATGTCATTAATCGTGCAATTAAGCCATTAAAGAACCTACAGAGGCAAATAGCTAAATTAGGCCAAGGGGATCTTTCACAAACTTTCGAACAATGCCCTCAAGAAAGCCACAATGAAGTTGATCACATCACGATAAGTGTGGCCCAAACGGCTGCAAGTTTAGCAGGATTAATTGAGTCGTTAAAACAGTCTGTCAGCAGCTTAGAAAGCCAAGCAATTCTTAGCCAACAAACATCAAAATTGAATGGTAATGAGGCAAAATCACTGTTAAACCAAACAGAACAGATTGCGACAGCTATCGAAGAAATGTCTTCTTCTATTAAAGATGTAGCGCAGAATTCGAGTCAAGTTGCCCAGCAGGCGCAAGAAATTGATGGCGCATCAAACCAAGGACATACACAGTTAACTCAGGCGGTTACAGAACTACAATCCTTGCGTGAACAACTTATTCAAAGTCAAAAAAATATTGAAAGCGTCAACAATGAAACTCAAGCCATCAGTCAGGTTACTGAAGTCATTAACGGAATTGCAGACCAAACTAATTTACTCGCCTTAAATGCCGCAATTGAAGCAGCCAGAGCGGGTGACCAAGGTCGTGGCTTTGCTGTTGTTGCTGATGAAGTTCGCTCATTAGCACAAAGAACACAACGTTCAATTAGTGAGATAGGTACGACTATTAACAAATTACAACAGCAGGTAGAACACACAGCAACACAAATGATCCAGTGTCAGCAACTGGGTGAGTCCTCAGCGTTACAAGCTGATACAGTTAATAATCAACTCACACTGATTAATCATAATATCGGCGAAATGGCAATATTTTCGTCTAGTATTGCCAGTGCCACCAAACAGCAAAGTACGGTAGCAGATGAAGTGTCACGCAGCTTACATACTATTTCTACACTTGCACAAAATAGTGATGAACGGGCAACAAAAGCGGTAAGTGATTCAGAGCAATTAACCAAACTTGCACACAGTATCAAACAACAAATAGGTGTATTTAAAGTGGTTTAACTAAGTGGGATTTTAGCAGACCAGTACTCAATCTACTGAGTGCTGGTTAATTATCTTAATCGCTTAGTTGAGCAACGATAATCGTCACAACGAAGATTTGCGACTTAGGTAATACAGGTTCATGCTTAATGTTATTTCACGACAGTAGTTTACGACAAAAAACAAAAATATCCCATTAAGCTGCCGACATATGAATTAAGAATGATGACAGCTTAATAAACGAACCTAATTATCTAAATTTCAGCTTATGTGGCTAAGCTAGGTAAGATAATTGGCAGCTGACCTCTAATCGAGTCGATGTCCTGCTTTACAATATCTTTATCTATTTCCAGCGTAACAACTTTAGTGACGTTAGTGCTCATTTCTTTGCGTAAGTTACCTAGAAAATGAGGTGCGGCAACAACAATCAATTGGCTAAATTTGTGCGCATTATATTCAGCCTCAAGGTATCGACAAATCTCCCTAGCAAATTCGACAGCCTCATTCTTTTTAGGCTCTGTTTTCCCCCCGACAGAATGATGACTATTGGTTGCTCCTCCAGCCTGACGGCCTGGTAGATCTGAGGTTAGTTCCTGTTCATGCTGCTGTGCTTCGGGATGGATCATGCTCTTAATCTCAATTAATGTAGATTTTGCTGTTTCTGCGTTAAATAGACGTGCATGTGCGCTATCCGCGACTAAAATCCAACTGCTCATTATATATCTCCCGTTAAGTGCATTACTAACAAATTGCCATGTTCAAAAAACAAACAATTAGCGTTAATTAATTATAGACAATATTTCTGTTAACACTTGGGAATTGAGCAGTATTTCCTGGTATCTTTGAATAAAAATCTTACTTAGCAGTGGCGAGTGTACTACATATTTTTTGGGCTTTTTATAAGGCGGCGACTGAACATAAAATTGGCTTTGTTAACAGCCACTAAGTAACAAGCTAATGAATGCTAGTTTGAGTCATAAGTTAAAACCGGTCGATTTTAGTTTTGTAAACAAGATGAGTAGCCAATAAAAAACCGCTTTATTACTAAAGCGGTTTTTTTATATCAAACGATATAACGTTTATAGTTCGTTGTTACGATCCATATTTTCAGTATTCTCAAGCCATAACGCGTTGATGATACCGAATGAACACGCTAACAATACCCCTAAAATCCACGCAAAATACCACATAGACGTTGCTCCTTAATTTAGTAAAGTGAGCTTTTGTTGTTTTCAACATACTCACGATTTAAGCGGCCGTACATCTTGTAGTAAGTCCAAATGGTGTAACTTAATACTGTAGGTACGAAGATAATAGCGGCAACGGTCATCACTTTTAGTGACATTTGACTGGCTGTAGCATCCCACATTGTTAAGCTGACATTAGGTTCTAATGATGAAGGCATAACAAATGGGAACATTGCTGCACCACAGGTTAAAATGACACTAGCAACCGCAAGCGAACTGAAAAAGAACGCAAATCCACTACGATTTAAACGACTGGCAAAAATCACCAATATTGGCATTAATAATCCTAACACCGGGAATAACATGGTAAGAGGATATTTATCATAGTTGGTTAACCAAGCACCCGCTTCAACCGCCACTGTCTTAGTAGTTGGATTTGACGGGCCAGCAAGGTCGAGGGCTGAGGTAATAACATAACCATCAATACCGTTTACAAGCCAAACCCCAGCAGCACCAAACAGAACCACTAATAGACCACCACAAATTTGCGATGCTTTAGCGCTTCTAACGCGCAGCTCTCCGTCGGTCTTCATTTGTAACCATGTAGAGCCTTGCATTATCACCATAGTGACACTCACAAGACCGGCTAATAAGCCAAACGGATTCAATAAACCCAACAGACCGCCATGATAAGTGGCGCGTAAATATTCATCAAAGTTAAATGGTACGCCTTGAAGCAAGTTACCAAATGCCACACCAATGATTAACGGTGGTACAAAACTGCCGACAAATAATGCTCTATCCCATGACTTACGCCATCTTGGATCTTCAATTTTAGAGCGATAATCAAAACCGACTGGACGTAAAAACAATGCAAATAGTACTAGCATCATTGCCACATAAAAGCCCGAAAACGATACCGCGTAGACCATAGGCCAAGCAGCAAATAATGCACCACCCGCCGTCACTAGCCATACTTGGTTACCGTCCCAATGTGGTGCGATAGTGTTAATCATAATACGGCGTTCAGTATCATCTTTACCAATAACGGGTAACAATATACCTACGCCCATATCAAAGCCATCTGTCACGGTAAAACCAATAAACAGCACGCCGATTAACGCCCACCAAATAAATCTTAATACTTCATAATCAAACATAATCAGGTCCTCAGATTAAGCATCTTGGGTTTCGAAATGGTAACGGCCGGTCTTTAAGCTGCTTGGACCAAGACGAGCAAACTTATACATCAAGTAAGCCTCTATCACCAACAGGATGGTATAGAACACCGTAATCGAAATAATACTGAACCAAAGATCCGCCGTCGTTAAACTAGACGCCGACATGAATGTTGGCAGCACTTCAGAAATGGTCCAAGGTTGGCGACCAAACTCTGACACAAACCAACCAGCTTCAATGGCTACCCATGGAAGTGGCAAACTGTAAAGAGCAGCACGAAGTACCCACTTTTTCTCGGCGATTTGATGACGAGTGCTTTGCCAGAAGGCGGCAGCAAACACCAAGAGCATTATCATCCCAGAGCCAACCATTAAGCGGAAACTCCAGAACATAGGCGCCACGGTAGGAATTGAGTCATAAGACGCTGCAATAATTTGCTCTTCAGTCGCATCCACCACTTTGTCGGTATAACGCTTAAGCAAGAAACCATAACCTAGGTCGATTTTGGTTGCTTCAAATTGCTCTCTAACCTCAACCGATTTATCACCTGCACGTAATTTTTCAAGTAAAGCATACGCAACCATACCGTTACGAATTCGTACTTCGTGATCTTTAATAAGATCCTTAATACCGGTTACTTCTCCATCTAAAGAACGTGTCGCAATGATACCCATCGCATATGGGATCTTAACGGCGTAATCCGTGTGCATAGTTTCTTGGTTAGGGAAACCAAATGCCGTAAAGGCTGCTGGTGCAGGTTCAGTGTGCCATTCAGCTTCAATTGCCGCTAATTTAACACGTTGGACTTCACCGACTTCATAACCCGATTCATCACCTAACACGATGACCGATAAAATAGATGCCATACCAAAACTTGCTGCAATAGCGAATGAGCGACGAGCAAAAGGTAAATCTCGGCCTTTCAATATGTAATATGAGCTAATGGCAAGTACAAACATGGCACCGGCAACATAACCAGATGCGACGGTATGAACAAACTTAACTTGCGCGACGGGGTTAAATACCACTTCGGCAAAATTAGTCATTTCCATACGCATGGTTTCGTAGTTAAACACCGAACCCACTGGATTTTGCATCCAACCATTGGCGATCAAAATCCATAAAGCTGACATATTAGAGCCAAGAGCGACAAGCCAAGTGACAACTAAATGTTGGCGTTTGCTGAAGCGATCCCAACCAAAAAAGAACATCCCGACTAACGTAGACTCAAGGAAGAACGCCATTAAGCCTTCAATCGCCAGAGGCGCGCCAAAAATGTCACCTACGTAATGAGAATAGTAGGACCAGTTAGTACCAAACTGGAACTCCATCGCTAAACCCGTTGTTACGCCTAAGGCAAAGTTAATCCCAAACAACTTACCCCAAAATTTAGTCATGTCTTTATAAACTTGCTTATTGGTCATCACATACAGTGATTCCATAATCGCAAGAATAAAGGCTAAACCTAGGGTGAGTGGAACAAATAAAAAATGATACATGGCTGTCAGCGCAAATTGAAAACGCGATAGCTCAACGACCTCTTCGATAATCATTGGCGACTCCTTACTTCAGTACAACCAAATACGACATAGCAACACTCGGTTACCATAATGATGATGTTATACCTGAAAACGGTAATATTGAAGCAGTGGACAACTCACCAAAGAGTGAAAAATGATAAATTAATCTATTTGCCTGTGTTTTCAAGTCCAGTCCTAAACGCCCTATATCTTACGGTATAATGGCTTGGTAGATCATATTTTTTAATCAAAAATGTGATAAGCATTAGATTATTTGCATGAATAATTTTTTGACTTAAAAAATCAGTCCTTTACAGTCGATCTCACACCTATTCGATGCACATTTGATGTCAGATGGATCACAACTCAACAAGAAACTTGTGGTATTCGTTGTAATAAAAATTGTACAACCATCGACCCCCTATCTTGAGGTATTGACAAAAAATGGATAATTGCTAGGAATAAAAAGCAAGCATGTATTATTTTTGACAAAACACCCTGCTCACTCAGATTGTTAATAAAAAGTAGTTAAATACACAAAAAATTAATATTAGATAAATATTTCTATAATTAACAATACACCACGAAATTCATAAAATACTGTTTACATTAGGTATAAGTAAATTTATTTTAAAAATTAAATTAAAATAATACAATAATTCATTAAATAAACTAATGTCAAACATCATTTTTTCTCGTTTGAGCATACATTAGTTCAATTGTATAATTTGCGCACAATTAAGAAGACGAACACTAAGTAGTGCAATGAGTCGTTGTCTTAATTCCAGTGACCTAACCTAGAGAGAATGTGCTATGACTCAATTATTCGAACATATTGCCAACTTGTACAAACGTGTTTTTACTGAAATGTTTACTGCTAAAGAAGTGAAATAAGCGAGCTCACGTTTTTATCTATACCGTGTTTAGTGAATGTTTTTGTTAGCGCAGAAATAATATTAAGCGGTAATCGTTATGATCCAAGGATAACGAATCAGAAAACCCCATAGAATAAATCTATGGGGTTTTTCTTTATCACGACAACATAAAATCAGCAGCGGTAAACAAATTGAAACCAATAAAAAAGGCGACTCAAAGGAGTCGCCTTTTGCTTTAGAAATTAAGTGTTTTAGCTAAATCAAGTGCTTTAGCTAAACTAAAAATTTAATTTGCGATTAGCCGATTTTCACTCGTGCATTACGGAACATGCGCATCCATGGGCTATCTTCACCCCAGTTATCTGGATGCCATGAATTAGCAACAGTTCTAAATACTCGTTCAGGATGCGGCATCATAATGGTTACGCGACCATCAGTGGTACAAATACCCGTTAAGCCATTGGCAGAACCATTTGGGTTTTCTGGGTACTGGGTCGCAATTTGACCATGGCCATCAACATAACGCAGTGCAATAGTGCCCGATGCTTCTGCATTTGCTAACGCTTGAGCATTAGCAAATTCCACTAAGCCTTCACCATGCGATACAGCGATAGGCATACGAGAGCCAACCATACCGTCAAAAAATACCGATGGATTTTGTTGCACTTCAACCAAACTGAATCGAGCTTCAAAACGCTCTGAGCGGTTACGCACAAAACGCGGCCAATGCTCACTTCCTGGAATAATTTCTTTCAGATTAGATAACATCTGACAACCATTACACACGCCAAGGGCGATGCTTGAATCACGTTCGAAGAAACGGCTAAACTCATCGCGAGCACGGTCATTAAACAGAATCGACTTAGCCCAACCTTCACCAGCACCTAACACGTCACCATATGAGAATCCGCCACAAGCCACTAGGCCTTGGAATTCTTCAAGGCTAATACGGCCAGATAAAATGTCCGACATGTGCACGTCGCGGCTTTCAAAACCGGCACGGTCAAAAGCGGCTGCCATTTCAACATGAGAGTTAACGCCCTGCTCACGTAAAATAGCCATTTTAGGGGCAGCGCCTTTAAGAATATAAGGTGCAGCCACATCTTCACTTGGATTAAAGCCCAATTTAACCGTTAAACCTGGCGCATCAGCTTGTTGTTTAAGCTCATACTCTTCACGCGCACATTCTGGGTTGTCACGTAGCGCTTGCATGCGATAGGTTGTTTCTGACCATAAGGTACGCAGTGCAGTACGGCTGTCAGCAAATATCACTCGCTCGCCATCGTTAATGCTAATCTTGTTTGCCGTTTGTAAGCCACCAATGTGATGACACGTTACGCCTTTAGCCTCAAATTGCGCGGCAATGGCTTTGGCATCAACAGCACTGACTTGAATTACAGCACCAATTTCTTCGTTAAATAAACGCTCTAAATCAGTACCATTCAAGCTGGCTAAATCAATCATTAAGCCGGTATTACCTGCAAAGGCCATTTCCACTAAGGTGGTAAATAAACCGCCGTCGCTACGGTCGTGATAAGCCATAACCGCTTGCTCGGCGACTAACTGCTGCATCACTTCAAAAAAGCCCGCTAAGTTAGCGGTTTTATCTAATGTGGGTGCAATATCGCCTAACTCACTATAAACCTGCGCTAAACAAGAACCGCCTAAACGATTTTGGCCATTGCTTAAGTCCAGCATTAATAATGCACTGTCACCTTTATCATCACGAAGTTGTGGGGTTACCGTTTTACGAATATCTTGCACCACACCAAAAGCGGTGATGACTAACGACATAGGCGATGTGACAGTTTTCTGAGTACCATTTTCTTCCCATGCGGTTTTCATCGACATGGAGTCTTTACCGACAGGAATCGTGATACCGAGTTCAGGACAAAGGTCTTCACCAATCGCTTTAACCGCCTGGTATAAACCCGCATCTTCGCCTGGATGACCCGCTGGAGACATCCAGTTAGCAGAAAGTTTAATACGCTTGAACGAGCCAATATCGGTACCGGCAATGTTCATAATCGACTCAGCAACTGCCATACGAGCAGAGGCGTCGAAATCGAGTAATGCTAACGGAGTACGCTCACCCATCGACATCGCTTCACCGCAGTAGCTGTCATAACTTGATGCGGTTACTGCACAGTCGGCAACAGGAACCTGCCATGGACCCACCATTTGGTCGCGATTAACTAAACCAGTGACAGAGCGATCACCTATGGTGATAAGGAAGGTTTTGTCAGCCACGGTTGGCAAGGTTAAAATGCGCTTAACGGCATCTTTTAGCTCAATTTTAGTTTGATCTAACGCTGGCGATACTGCTTTGGCAGTCACCACATCACGGCTCATCTTAGGCGCTTTACCTAATAAAACTTCAAGCGGTAAATCAATCGGCTTGTTATTAAAGTGACTGTCGGCAAGCGTTAAATGCATCTCTGCAGTTGCTTCACCAACCACCGCAAATGGCGCGCGTTCACGGGCACAAATATCAGCAAATTGTTGTAAGTTCTCTGGTGCAACCGATAACACATAACGCTCTTGAGATTCATTACACCAAATTTCAAGCGGGCTCATGCCTGGCTCGTCAGAAGGAACATTACGTAAATTGAATACCCCACCGCGATCAGCATCATTCACTAACTCAGGGAACGCATTAGATAATCCACCAGCGCCCACATCGTGAATAAATTGAATTGGGTTGGTGTCACCTAACTGCCAGCAGCGGTCGATAACTTCCTGACAACGACGTTCCATTTCTGGGTTTTCACGTTGTACAGAGGCAAAATCTAAATCTTCGCTAGACTGACCAGACGCCATAGAAGATGCTGCGCCGCCACCTAAGCCAATGTTCATTGCCGGTCCACCAAGCACAATAAGCTTAGCGCCAACGGTAATCTCACCTTTTTGAACATGTTCTTCTCGGATATTGCCTAAGCCACCGGCAATCATAATCGGCTTATGATAACCACGCACTTCAACGCCATTGTGGCTAGAGACTAATTGCTCGTAGGTGCGGAAATAACCGGTAATGGCAGGACGACCAAATTCATTGTTAAATGCTGCGCCGCCAAGAGGGCCTTCGAGCATGATTTCTAACGGAGTGACGATACGATCTGGCTTACCGTAATCCCCTTCCCATGGTTGTACAAAACCAGGAATTTTCAAGTTAGAAACAGTAAAACCAGATAAACCCGCTTTAGGTTTAGAACCTCGGCCAGTAGCACCCTCATCGCGAATTTCACCACCAGAACCAGTAGCAGCGCCAGGATATGGGCTAATAGCGGTTGGATGATTGTGAGTTTCTACTTTCATCAATATATGCATTGGTTCGGTGTGATAGTTATAAACACCATCGGGATCAGGGAAAAAACGACCCGCTACCGGTCCCGTCATCACTGCGGCATTATCTTTGTAGGCTGATAACACGTAATCGGGCGTGACTTCAAAAGTGTTTTTAATCATTTTGAACAATGATTTTGGCTGTACTTCGCCATCGATTGTCCAGTCTGCATTGAAAATTTTGTGGCGACAATGTTCCGAGTTTGCTTGAGCAAACATCATTAGTTCGATGTCGTTAGGGTTACGCTTTAAACGAACAAAATTTTCAATTAAATAGTCAATTTCATCATCGGCAAGGGCCAAGCCTAGCTTAATATTGGCCACTTCTAAGGCGCGGCGGCCTTCAGCAAGAATATTCACACTGCTAAATTTTGCTGGTTCTGTACGAGCAAATAATATTTCAGCTGCTTCAAACGCCGGCAGCATGACTTCGACCATGCGGTCATGCAATAAACCTTGCAGTAGTTTTTGCTGCTCGGCTGTTAATACTGACGCTTCAACATAATAAGCAATACCACGCTCAAGACGGTTAACTTTGCCTAAGCCACAGTTGTGGGCAATATCAGTTGCTTTAGAAGACCAAGGAGAAATAGTGCCAGGACGAGGAGTAACAAACAGTAAAGTGCCTTGTGGGGCATGAGACTCAATAGCTGGGCCATAAGTAAGAATAGTTTCTAACTGTAGACGTTCATTATCATCTAGTGGTTCACTCAAATTAGCTAAATGTACATATTCAGCATAAATTTGCGATACAGGAAGCGCTGCGTTTTCGCAAGCCTCCATGAGTTTTTGAACTCTAAATGCAGATAGTGCTGGGGCTCCGCGAATGATTTCCATCACGTCTATTCACCTTTATAATATAGGAGGATCAGAATTGGCGCTATTATAGGGAATTGCACACTACAAATCACCTTCAAGCGCAGGTGAAAACAGTGTTTCCTGATAGGGAAAATATCCCATTCAAGTAATGCTAAAATGAATAACATAAACACTTTACCTTTTAACAAAAAATAACCACTAAATGCTGCTTATTTACTCAACTATAGGCGTTTAGGAAAACTACTGATAAAGTAAGCAAAAAATAAGCTAACTCCCCTACATATTTAAAGGCTATTCAACCGGTATTTCATTCGTTTTTACACATCACTCTGGTGACATTAACGAAACAACTTAAGATAACCAATTAATAAATATGATCAAAACCTTATTCATAATCTTACTTTGCGGGATATTATCCGCCTGTCAACCTGTTGATATTCAAGATGTTGATATTGCTGCCCCTGCACCTAAGCGTACCGTATTAAAGGTAGGGACATTATATGGCCCGCAGATTTATCTTAATTCAGAACAGGGTGAAAGCGGATTCGACTTCGAAATGGCGCAGCGCTTTGCTGACTATTTAGCCGTTCCTTTAGAAATGATCCCGTACACCAATCGCAAGCAATTATTCGCGGCATTAAAAGAAAACAAGATTGATATTATTGCGGCTGGCATCGCTAAAACCCCTAACCGTAGTCAACAATTTAAGCTCGGACCCACCTTATATAAAGTCAACCAAGTATTGGTTTATAAGGAAGGCACTCCGGAGCCCAAAGACATTAGCACTCTGTCAGGTGAAATTACTGTCATGGCTAACTCATCTTCAGTCAATACCTTAACCAAATTACAAAAAGACTATCCTGAGTTGATGTGGAATCAAGTCAACGACAAAGACAATGAAGAACTGTTTGCATTAATTGCCAACGGTGAATTGAACTACACCATTTCAGATTCAAATAGTTTATTGATCAATCAGCGTTTTTTACCTGAACTACGCGCGGGGATGATTTTAGAAGAAAAGGTCGAAGTGGTGTGGCTATTACCGCCGAATAACAGCGACCGTTTAATGAGTAAACTATTGGCTTTTTGGCATAAAGAAAGACGTGCGGGTACGCTGGAGCATTTGAACGAGAAGTATTTTGGCCATGTTAAGCGTTTTGATTACGTTGATACTCGTGCCTTTATCCGCGCAATTGATAACATTCTGCCCGAATATCGTAGTTTTTTCGAGCAGTATTCTGGAGAGTTAGATTGGCGTAAATTAGCGGCTGCTAGTTATCAAGAATCACACTGGAACCCGAGTGCTCGCTCACCTACAGGGGTGAGAGGTATGATGATGCTAACCCAACCTACAGCGGCTTATGTTGGTGTAGATGATCGCTTAGATGCAGAACAAAGCATACGTGGTGGGGCATTTTATTTAAAAGACATGATGGAGAGATTGCCTGACACCATCTCTGAAGCTCAACGGATCTGGTTCGCACTGGCTTCCTATAATATCGGTTTAGGTCATGTTGAAGATGCACGACGATTAACTGAATCAATGGGAATGGATCCTAGCGCATGGCGTGATGTCAAAAAAGTATTACCTTTGCTGCAACAATCTAAATATTATAAACAAACTCGATATGGTTATGCCCGTGGTAGCGAAGCTGTTCATTATGTTGACAGTATTCGTCGTTATTACGACACCTTAGTGTGGATCGATAATCAAACCCAAAAGTTGGAGATTATTGAAGAACCTCAACAAATTGAAATCATTGCTGAAGACGCTGCAAAAAATATCCATGAAGCAGCACACTAATTTTTGTGCTGACACGATTATCGTCATAAACCTGACCGATAATTGTCACGAATATAAGGTACTATGGTGCTGAATTTATCGTAAGAAAGCATTCTGCTAAAGTATGCGGTTTATCAGTAACCTCGATGAGGTTAGCCAATATTAAGGGATCACGGTATGAGAAGAAGAGCTATAAGCAATACCATGTCACGTCGTCGTGTCATGCTTAAAGTACATAAAAGCCGCATTCAAAATCGTCAACGAGCTCATTTTTTATTGGTACAAACTGAAAATTAATCTTCCGTTAACCACATAAAAACCAGTCACTCAATCAGTCTATTTTATAGCTAACTGTTTGAGTGCTTTTTTTTCTGCTCTACGTCGTTGAAAAAATGCACTTAGCTGCGCACCACACTCTGCTGCCAACACACCTGAACTGACTTCAAGCTGATGATTAAAAACTGGATGTTGTAATAAATTAATCACGCTACCTGCCGCGCCAGTTTTTAAATCATCTGCACCATAAACAACCCGCGCAATACGACTGTGCACCATGGCACCTGCGCACATAGTGCAGGGTTCTAACGTGACATATAAAGTCGTGTCGAGCATACGATAATTCTCTAACACCTTGCCGGCTTGACGAATACATTCCATCTCCGCATGAGCGGTTGGATCGTGATTCACAATACTTAAATTACAACCACTGGCAATCAATACATCGTCTTTAACCAATACGGCACCCACTGGCACTTCGCCTTTTAGCTCGGCTTGCTCGGCAAGTTGCATCGCTAAACGCATCCACTTTTCATCAATGGCGCGCTGAAGCTGATTCGATTTCTCATTGTGCGCATTAGAAAGTGGGCAAGTATCGCTGGAAACGTGTTTTTTTGGGGTATCTGTCACTCTATAAAACCTAGGTAATTGTCATACGCGGCTATTCTAGCAAATAAAAAAGACGCCGCAGCGTCTTTTTATTTAAAGTAAGGAGTCACGCTACAGCGTTATTCCCATTCAATTGTTGCAGGTGGCTTACCTGAAATATCATAAACCACACGTGAAATACCATCGACTTCATTGATAATACGATTCGACACGCGACCCAAGAAATCATACGGTAAATGCGCCCAATGCGCAGTCATAAAGTCGATAGTTTCTACCGCGCGTAACGATACAACCCAATCATACTTACGACCATCACCCATTACACCTACCGAACGAACAGGTAAGAAAACGGTAAAGGCTTGGCTGACTTTATTATACAAATCCGCTTTATGCAGTTCTTCAATAAAGATAGCATCGGCACTGCGCAATAAATCACAATACTCTTTTTTGACTTCGCCAAGAACACGAACACCGAGACCAGGTCCTGGAAACGGATGACGATAAAGCATGTTGTAAGGCAAGCCTAACTCTAAACCTATTTTACGCACTTCATCTTTAAATAATTCACGTAATGGCTCAACTAAACCCATCTTCATATTGGCAGGTAAACCGCCAACATTGTGGTGCGACTTAATTACATGCGCTTTACCCGTTGCACTGCCCGCTGATTCAATAACATCAGGATAGATAGTACCTTGGGCTAGCCATTTGGCATTAGCGCATTTCTTTGATTCTTCGTCGAAAATCTCAACAAACACACGGCCAATGATTTTACGTTTGGCTTCTGGTTCTGCTTCGCCAGCCATCGCATCTAAGAAACGGTTTTCAGCATCGACGTGAACAATTTTGAGTCCAAAATGATCGCCAAACATTTCTAATACTTGATCCGCTTCATTCAAACGCAGCAAACCGTTATCAACAAACACACACGTTAGTTTATCGCCAATCGCACGATGTAATAACATCGCCACAACCGATGAATCTACCCCGCCAGATAAACCCAGAATAACTTCGTCATCACCAATTTGCTTTTTTAAACGCTCAATAGCATCTTCAATAATTGATGATGGCTTCCAATTGGCTTTACAGCCACAAATGTCTAGCGCGAAATGCTCTAGCATACGCTGACCTTGGCGAGTATGCGTCACTTCTGGGTGAAACTGTACGCCGTAAAAACCTTTCTCTTCATTGGCCATAGCGGCAAACGGACAAGTTGCCGTTTTCGCTACGGTCACAAAACCTTCAGGGATAGCAGACACTTTATCGCCGTGGCTCATCCACACATCAAGCAAAGGTTTGCCTTCTTCGCTAACGGCATCTTCAATGCTTTTAAACAAAGCTGATGTGGTTTGCAATTCAATTTGTGCGTAACCAAACTCACCTTCGCCAACGCCTTGAATCACTTTGCCACCCAGCTGCTCTGACATGGTTTGCATGCCGTAACAAATACCCAATACCGGTACACCAGCAGTAAACACATATTCAGGGGCACGCGGTGAATTGTCTGCTGTGACACTTTCAGGGCCACCGGCTAAAATAATACCATTTGGGGCAAACTCACGAATTTGCGCTTCGCTCACATCCCACGCCCATAACTCACAATACACACCAATTTCACGGATACGACGCGCAATAAGTTGAGTGTACTGAGAACCAAAATCGAGGATTAGAATCTTATGATCGTGAATATTACTCATGAATAACCTTTACATATTAATTAAGTGTAATAACTCGCATCCAATTGATGCGGTCAAATTAACGCTAATAAAACGAGGGCGACATAACGTCGCCCTTATCATAATTACGAACGATAGTTTGGTGCTTCTTTGGTAATGGTCACGTCATGAACGTGTGACTCACCCATACCTGCTGAAGTCACTCTTACAAACTGTGCTTTTTCATTTAACTCTTTAATCGTGGCACAACCGGTTAAGCCCATGCATGAACGCAAGCCGCCCATGTGTTGATGAATGATCTCTTTCAACTTACCTTTGTACGGCACGCGACCTTCAACACCTTCAGGTACGAGTTTGTCTGCTGCGTTGTCACTTTGGAAGTAACGGTCAGATGAACCTTGAGTTTGGCCCATAGCGCCCAGAGATCCCATACCACGGTATGACTTATAAGCACGACCTTGGTAAAGTTCAGTTTCACCCGGCGCTTCTTCAGTACCAGCAAACATAGAACCCGCCATGATGCATGATGCACCTGCAGCTAATGCTTTAGCTAAGTCGCCAGAAAAACGAATACCGCCATCAGCAATAACAGGAATGCCTAAGGCGAGTACTGCTTCAGCAGCATCAGATACTGCAGTGATTTGTGGTACACCGACACCCGTTACAATACGAGTGGTACAAATTGAACCAGGGCCAATACCGACTTTAACGGCGTTAACGCCCGCTTCAACTAGCGCAATTGCACCAGATGCGGTGGCAACGTTGCCGCCAACAATTTGTAAATCAGGGTATTTGGCTCTAGTGTCACGAATACGCTGCAATACGCCTTCTGAGTGACCATGTGATGAGTCAATCAATAACACGTCAACACCGGCTTTTACGAGCGCGTCAACACGCTCTTCATTGCCAGGACCCGCGCCAACTGCAGCGCCCACACGTAAACGACCTAATTCGTCTTTACATGCGTTTGGTTTGCGTTCAGCTTTTTCGAAATCTTTAACGGTGACTAAGCCTTTAAGTTTAAAGTTTTTATCAACCACTAAGACTTTCTCAATACGATGAGAATGCATTAGTTTTTGTACTTCATCTAACTTAGTACCTTCAGTTACTGTGACTAGACGATCTTTAGGGGTCATCATGTCGGCAACGGTTTTGCTCCAATCAGTCACAAAACGCACGTCACGACCTGTAATAATGCCCACTAGTTCGTGTGCATCATTGACTACAGGGTAACCAGCAAAACCATTATGTTCAGTTAATAAACGTAAATCAGTTAAGCTTGTGGTAGGTGTAACAGTAACGGGATCTTGAACAATACCGGCTTCATAACTTTTAACTTTACGGACTTCTTCGGCTTGTTGCTCAATACTCATGTTTTTATGAATAAATCCTAAACCACCTTCTTGCGCCATCGCGATCGCAAGACGAGATTCAGTCACAGTGTCCATAGCAGCAGACACAAGTGGAATATTTAATTCGATTTTAGTCGTTAAACGAGTTTTAAGAACAGCGGTATTAGGGAGTACGGTCGAGTGGGCAGGAACCAACAACACATCATCAAAGGTTAGTGCATCTTTCAGTAAACGTAGCATGGCAACATCTCCCTAGTAAGTAGGATTTGAGGTGAAATATTGCGGCGAGATTATACCTTGCATATTGCAGTTGGTAAATGGAAAATGGATTTTTATTAACGTTAGAATGAGAACTCTCATGAGTGCCACAAAAAACAATGTTTATAGTGTTTCGCAATTAAATAGCGAAGTGAGGCATATTCTTGAAGGTCAAATCGGCAAAATTTGGCTAAATGGTGAAATATCAAACTTTTCGGCCCCAAGTTCAGGGCACTGGTATCTCACCTTAAAAGACGCTCATTCACAAGTTCGCTGTGCCATGTTTAAGGGCCGTAATCAATCTGTGCGCTTTAAACCCGTCAATGGTCAACAAGTGTTGATTAAAGGCGCCATCAGTGTTTACGAGCCTCGTGGCGATTATCAGCTGCTACTTGAGTCAATGTTGCCAGCAGGTGATGGACTACTCGCACAAGAATTTGAAGCATTAAAACTAAAATTGGCCGCTGAAGGCCTATTTTCCCTAGAAACCAAACGCCCTATTCCAACTAATATCCAACGAATTGGTGTCATCACATCGGCAACGGGTGCGGCGTTGCGAGACATCTTGCATGTATTAGCACGCCGAGATCCCTCTATCGAAGTGGTTGTGTACCCCACTCAAGTTCAAGGTGCTACAGCCAGTCAATTAATCTGCCAAGCCATTGTTACTGCCAATCAACGCATGGAAGTTGATGTACTGTTGCTTACCCGTGGTGGTGGCTCGTTAGAAGATTTATGGTGCTTCAACAGCGAACATTTAGCCCATGCGATTTACAACAGTGCACTGCCTGTGGTGAGCGCTGTTGGCCATGAAATAGATACCACTATCAGTGATTATGTTGCCGATGTACGCGCCCCTACGCCGTCAGCCGGTGCTGAATTATTATCGAAAGACAAAGGCAATAAAGCTGAAAAGTTGGCGCTATTGCTATCGCGTTTACAGCAAGGGATGAAACATTACCAATTGCAGCAGTATGGACGATTAACTCAGTTATCTCACCAACTCCAACGCCATGAGCCGCAACATAAACTGCAGCAATTTGAACAACGATTTGACGAAATGCAAATGCGCTTAGAAAATGCCTTACAGCATAAACTCAGTCGCCTAACCTTACGCCACCAGCAATTACATAATCGCTTGCAACAACGTTCACCAATTAATACCTTAACCATAGAAAAACAACGGCTTGGGTATTTAATTGAACGCTTTAACGACGCCAGTAAAGATTATTTTAAACAGGCTGAATCACGAGTTTCACAGGCCGCCCATAAACTTGATACCGTCAGCCCGCTGGCAACCTTGAGCCGAGGTTACTCAATCACAAGTACCAATGAGCATGTTATCGAAAATGCCAATCAATTAAGCAATGGTGATGTAATTCATACTCGGTTAAAGCAAGGAAGTGTCACCTCAACAGTGACAGATGTCTCAACCAAATAACGAACATAAGCTCGATGAAAGAAATGTGCTGGGAATGTGTGAACCAGAGATATTATCGATTATATATGCTTGTTATTTAACTCACTTAACATCCATATATCAAATTACGTGTGCCAAATACATGTAGTCATCTAGATTATTGTTCACTAACTCCGTTATCGGTTAAACAAAAAAGCCATCTTTCGATGGCTTTTTTATTTACAGATCAACAAGCATCGCTTGTTAACCACACTCATGGATAAAACTATTTACCCATTGGTGTTAATACAATTTCTACACGACGATTTTGCGAACGACCTTGCTCGGTAGAGTTGCTGGCAATTGGGCTTGACTCGCCCATACCAGTTGAAGATACTCGTGAACCACTAACCTTCTGGCTCGTCATATATTGCGCAACTTCACTCGCTCGTACTTGTGACAAACGCAGGTTATAAGAATCTGAACCCGAACTGTCGGTATAACCAATCACATTTAAGCGAGTGTCATCATATTCTTTAGCCACTAATACAACACTGTTTAACACTGATTTAGCGCGTGAACTTAAGACAGTTTGATCAACCGCAAAAGTCACTTCATTAGGCATGTTCAGTACAATATTGTCACCGTTGCGCGTCACACTCACGCCAGTTGATTTTAACTGTTTACGCAATTCTGCTTCTTGCACATCCATGTAATAACCAATACCACCACCAAGAGCCGCACCAGATGCTGCACCAATTAATGCACCTTTACCGCGGTCGCTTTTGCTTGATGAAAGTACACCAATGGCTGCGCCTGAAAGACCACCGATAATAGCGCCATTTGTGGCTTTAGCATTTTCTGATTCGCCCGTATAAGGATTAGGTAATTGGCAACCAGACAACAACAGCGCCGAACCGATTAATGAACTGCATAACAATGATGCATTTAACTTTACTGACATACACACTCCTAACTACTTATCCCATATGGATAAGTAAAAACTGACAAAATCAAAAATCGTCATTCTAACGTAGATCTAAGGTACATAAGCATAAATTTTACGTTATATTTTATTAATCAAACGTCGACGAAACCCAATCACTCCAGCGAGTAAGCCAATACTTAACCAAGATAACGCCCCGCCTGAATGTTCAGTTTGGATATACACCTCTTCCACATAGACCGCATCACGGTCGCTACTTTCAAGTGGCAACGCGTACAAGGCATTCGACTCATCACTACTTATTGTCGCAACCGGATCGGCATAACCTAGTTCATATAAATCGATCAACACATCATAGTGATCGGCTTGATAACCACTGGCTAACGTAGTGAGCACTTCGTAATCATCATTACTAGAATCTGCGTGGAGGTTGAATACGTCAGTTGAGTAATAATGGATCCACGGCCCACCATCTTGGCTTAAATATAACTCGGCAAATACATCAGCCTGAATGTCACCCGCACTGCTGGTTATATCAGCATCAAAGGTCACACTAAAGGTTTGATAAAAACCATCATAATCATAGTCATCAAATAAACTTGAATCTGCACCGTAGAAAGAAAAGTCGTAATAAACAACTTGATTTTGCTGCGCCAACGCTCGTTGTTGCTGGTTGGCCGTTGTCGCGGCAGCTTTTTGATTTTTAGCCATCACTTGTTCACGGGTGACTTTTTTATTCAGGGTTGCAACGGTACCTTGCAACTTAGCTTGCTCATGTAAAGCGCTCACCCTAGCCCGCTTGTCCGCTTCAGTTTCTGGCGTTTGCGGATTAATGACTCTTGCTTGACTGTATGTACCAAAAGCTTGTTCAGAGATCCGCTCGGCGCCTTGTACTGTTGGCGAACTTAACCAGAGTGCACTAGCAACACATAAACTTACGCCCCATTTTAGCTGGGTATTAATTGTCGATAGATTGGCTGTCTTGGCAGTATTATGTTTCATGTTAGTTCCTCACAGTCTTGATATTGAGGCCATTTAACCCTAATCAAAATGAACGTAAGCTGAACATAGTAATAAGGTAGACTTCCGATATCGCTAACCTTTAGTGCCACTGTTATAAATCAATACCGCGAAAACATCCCATAGAGGTAAACCATTCAGTTAATGTTCATCTGCTACCCATTATACTGCCAAGTCAAATCATCGATACATTGGCATTTACTGATATCTTACGGGCGTTTATGTTTCGCTTACGGCTATTTACTCAATAAGATTAAGTAGATGTTTCTATATAGAAAGGGATCTTTTACACTGGCAATAATGAGGTTATTAGGGAACACAATATGCAGCGTATGCTCAACGTAAATGCCACCATGTTAGGCCTGATGTTAGCGGTACTTTCACTAGCGTGCTCAGTGCCGTCCTATGCTGCTGCATTACATTCATCAGCAGGTGCTCAGTTCTCCCCAGGCCCCAATAATAATCGTCAAAACAATAACCAGCAGAACAGTAATCTGGTGGTTAATAGCGCTCAACAAGCTGTACAAATGGCTCAACGAAGTTATTCAGGTAAAGTATTAAAAGTGCAATCAGCTAACGTCAATGGACATCCTGGTTATCGAATTAAATTACTCACCAATGATGGAGTCATTTTTTATGTGTTAGTCGATGCCACTAATGGCTCGGTTACAAGGAACTAGCTCATGAGATTATTACTGGTCGAAGACGATTTAGCCCTACAAGCAAACATCAAACAGCACCTTATCGACGCGCAATATACTGTTGATGTCGCCAGCGATGGTGAAGAAGGCTTATTTCAGGCTCAAGAATATCAATACGATGTCGCCATTATCGACGTCGGTTTGCCTAAGCTTGATGGCTTGTCATTAATCAGTAAGTTACGTGAGCAAGACATTAGCTACCCGATCATTATTTTAACCGCTCGAGACAGTTGGCAAGATAAAGTGGTCGGATTAGATGCCGGCGCAGACGATTACTTAAGTAAGCCGTTTCAGCTAGAAGAACTTGTCGCACGAATTAATGCATTAATTCGCCGCTCCGCAGGTAAAGCCAGTCCAGTGATTCAAAATGGTCCCTTTAGCATTAATACCCGCAGTTTAGAAATTAAAAAGAGCCTGCAAATAATTAACCTTAGTGGTTCTGAGTACAAACTATTTGAATACCTGATGCTGCACCCAGGGTCGGTACATTCCAAAAGCAGTTTAATTGAACACATTTATGATCAGGATTTTGATTTAGACTCCAACGTGATTGAAGTGTTTATCCGTCGTTTACGTAAAAAACTCGACCCCGACAATCAATATCAATTAATTGAAACACTGCGTGGTCAGGGCTATCGACTGCGTCAATTAGACCCTGATGCGTAAACTACTCAGCTCGCTTAAAGTCCGCATTGTGATCAGTGCGTTATTACTGATTTTGGTATTATTGCCCATTATCGGCATAACCGTTAATAACGCCTTTGAAACCCAAATTAATGTCGCGGCAAAAAACCAGTTAAAAGCCTATGTTTACTCTGTTTTAGCCATGGCAGAAGTGGAAGATAACCAATTACAAATGCCGTCTCATTTACTTGAAAACCAATTCAATGTGATTGGTTCAGGTCTTTATGCGTTAATCACCACCAAAGATAATCAGCTACTGTGGACCTCAAACTCATTTCTCGGCCTCAACACCCCGATTAACTTACCCAAGCCCGTAACCGGTAGAAGTACCTTCGACTCGATATTGATTAATGACAAGCCACAGTTGATATACAGTTTTAGCGTGAGTTTTGCCACCAGCGAACAGCCTTTTACCATGACGCTGCACATTATAAAAAACCAACAAGAATACCTACAACAAATCCAAAAGTTTTCTAACACCTTATGGACTTGGTTGCTAGTGTTAACCGCCTTATTGGTTATTGTACAGCTCAGCTGGTTGCTATGGACCCTAAAACCTTTAGGCCAATTTAGCCAAGAACTCAGTGCGGTAGAACAAGGCACATCAATGCAACTCAGTACCCGCTACCCTGTGGAATTGCAAAAAGTAGCGCAACAGTTAAACACCTTATTACAAACCGAACAAAATCAGCGTAAACGCTACCGTAATGCGTTAGCCGATTTAGCCCACAGTTTAAAAACACCTTTAGCGGTAATCCAAACTCAAGCTGATTTAAGCGACGCCTCGATGGAACAAATTAACCGTATAAACCAAATTATTGCTTACCAACTAAAGCGGGCACAAAGCGCGGCTGGCAGTGCTTGGCACTTAGGGGTTAATGTTGACAGTATTGCCGTTAAATTAGTCAGAACCTTAAGTAAGATATACCAACATCAAAACCTCACCATTGAGTATCACCCCAACGAACAAGCCCGCTTTAAAGGCGATGAAGCAGACTTAACAGAAATGCTTGGTAATGTGCTCGACAATGCCTGCAAAGCCGCGAAAACAAAAGTGACATTAACCCTTACACAGCAAGATAGTCAGCTGTGCATGACAATTGAAGATGATGGAGAAGGTATTCCGAAAGATAAACAGCAACATATTTTTGAACGGGGGATCCGTGCAGACACTTACACTCAAGGCCACGGGATCGGACTGGCAATCGTTAGAGACCTTGTCGACAGTTATCACGGTAAACTTACTGTTGGCCAATCGGCATCATTGGGTGGCGCTCAATTTGAGTTTACTTTCCAACAATAAACACCTGCTTTAGATTGCCGCTATATACTATTTGTTTAGTTTATCTATCTAGCTTATTGCTCTTGCTTACTCCTCTCGCATAGTTCTAGCGTATTAACTTCCGTTATGAGCTTTCAGCTTATGTTCATCTTCGGCCCGTTATGATGAACCTAACAGTCATCAATGACGCTGGAGATAACATGAAAAAAGCCATTCACGTACCCGCTCAGGCATTGCTCGCCTTAGCCTTGGTCTGTATGCCATTAACCAATGTGCAAGCGGCGCAACCAACTAATTCATACACTTATACCGCAGAAGATGATGTGGTGAGTGATGCTGAGTTGGCACAAATGCTCGCGCCAATAGCGCTATATCCAGACAGTTTATTAACCCACATATTAATTGCGTCAACGTACCCATTAGAAATTGTCCAAGCCAAACGCTGGTTATCAAACCAAGGTAACCGCGACACCAACCAAATTATGACCGAGGTAGAGTCGCAAGACTGGGACCCAAGTGTCAAAGCCTTGGTAGCATTTCCCAATGTATTGCAGCGTTTAAATGATGATTTAGCGTGGACTCAAAGCGTAGGCGATGCCTTTTTGCAAGATGAAGGCCGCATGCTAGACACCATTCAATCATTAAGACAACAAGCTGATGAAGCCAACAACTTAGCCGACCTTGAGCAAGTAAAAGTGTCGCGGGTTGAGCGCCGGATTATTATTGAATCAGTTCGCCCAGAAATTGTTTACGTGCCTTATTACGACAGCCGTATCGTTTATGGCAACTGGCGCTGGAATCGTTATCCACCGGTTTATTGGAATGCACCTGCTTACGTACATTATCGCCCTAACCACAGTGCTATTTACTGGGATAGCGGAGTACGTATTAGCTTTAACTTCTTTTTTAGTGGTTTTCATTGGCATGATCGCCGTGTAATTGCGGTACCAGTAGGTCAAAACTACCGTTACTACACACCACGAAAAATAAGCTACAGCCATGGTGCCCAACATTGGCAACATAAACCTAAGCATCGCAAAGGTGTGGCTTACCAAAGCCAAGTGATCAGCAAACGTTATAATGGCCATTATGAGAAACGTAACAAGCAGGTAAGTTATTCACGCGAAGCCAAACGCCAGCAAGCCAATGAACCTCGTCATTATTCCACCAAGGTGAATGATCAGCGTAAAGACATAAACCATAGCAGCAAGCAGGATAAGCGTAGTGACAAATCAACGTTAAGAAGTGTAGGCCGCAATGAGCCGATTGAGCACAAAAGTAGCCAGCTAAAACGCGAGTTAAGCCAGCAACGTCAACCAGCAGCACAAGTAAAATCATTTGAGCGCAAAGGTGAGCCGATGAAGTCAAACTACAGTCGCCAACGCGATGTGGCCCAAACTAAGCCTAAGTATGAGACAAAACCAGTGGCGAACATAACAAGCAAGCCGCGCACTCAAGAATTACAACAAGCTCAACGTAACACTCGAGTTGAAACATCGCGCCAGCCGCAAGTTAACGCGATGCGCAATCCACAACAGCAAGTGAAACAAATACGCAGGAGTGAACCACAAAAGCAGCAAGTTCGCGAAACAACTCGATCGACGCCTCAGCAAGCTTCGCGATCAATGAGTCAGCAACGTGATAATGCATCATCACGCCGTGCAAGCCAATCGAGAGACACCGGGCCTTCAAGAGAAAAACCGTCTAGAGAAAGACAGTAAACAGTAAAAAAAGCCGCGAACTACAACACAAAACAACATGAGTAGGTCTTGTCTCTCATGTTGTTTTTTGTCTATATAAAATCAATAAAATTGCCAGTATTCACGCTAAACCTGAGCATGGGGTAATACAATACAGACATTTAAGCCATGAGGTTCTACTCGGCTAAAAGTCAATTCACCATGATGTAAACTGATAATATGCTGACAAATTGATAAGCCTAAACCCGCACCATGTGAAGCGTTTTCATCAACACGATAAAAACGGTTTTTGGCTAAGCTGATTTCCTCATCTGACATACCCCGGCCTTGATCAAGCACATAAATTTTTGTCTGTTGCTCGTCCTGAGTAACCTTAATGGTTATTAAGGATTCTTTAGGACTGTATTTACAGGCATTTTCGATAATATTTTTCAGTACTAATTCGATGTAAAACGGATCGGCATTAATGTTCATATCTTTAGGAACAACGATATACCACTCGTAATCGGCAATGACGTGTACTAGCTGATTTATCACATTCTCAATAATATCTTGTAGCTTACAATCGGTTTTATTTAACGCCTCTATCGCATCCACTCGTGATAACAACAACAGCTGCTCCACTGTATGGCTAATGCGGTTTACACCCTCGCCTATGGCTTCTATATATGGCAACGTTGCCTGCTGAATTTGTGGCATTTGGCTAGACAATACATCGCTTAAGCCATCGCTGTGTAACTTAATAATCGCTAATGGCGTTTTAAGTTCATGGGCGGCATCGGCACTAAAACGACGTTCACGGATCATCGTCTCGCTAATGCGCAGCAAGAAGCCGTTAAGGGCTTTTTGCGTTGACGCTAACTCCTTCGGTAAAGTGAAATTGATAGGAGTTAGGTCTTGGGCTGAGCGGTTATCTAAATGACGTTCTAATAACTTAACCGGTTTAAATAAGTAATAAGTTAACAACAACATGAAAAACATCATAATGGGAGTAATGATTAACGGCGAGCGCCAGGTGTTGCTGATAATTAATGACACGATCTCTCGTCGAACATCATCACGCTGTGCGGTTACAATCCATACCTGATGCGACGATGAGAAAAAGCTGTACACATGCCATAACTCATTATCGATGCTACGAGTGTCATAGCCTTGGATGAAATTGGTTAGCTGTTGCTCGCCAGAACTATCAGAATACGCGAGTAACTGCCCCGAGCTGGACAGTAATTGAAATGATAATTTATGCTCATAAGACAAGGTGACAGGATTAGATTGATCAGCAAAGGTTTCTATTTTTGAATCCGCAACATGGAACAAACTTGGCTGCTGGAGCAATTGTGCCAGTTGAGCTTCTGTTAAATGTTCGACATAAAACTGTTCCAACATTTTGGCGGTTTGCACCATCTGCGCATCAAACAATTCTTCGACTTCATGCATAGCATCACGCGTACTGAGTATGCTCGAAAAAGTTACCGTAAGAACAATCCCCACCAGCATAATCAAACTTAATAATAATCGTAATGAAAACATAATATCCTTATTGTATTAAGTGTAATTAAGTCGCTGTTTGGCTGCCCAGCATTTACTTCATCTACCCTATCTAGCTCATAATAAAGCTATACCGTTTCAGTTAAAATATAGCCTATACCGCGCACGGTTTTGATCAGCTCAGTGGCCGTTTTTTTACGTAGATGATGAATATGCACTTCAATCGAGTTGCTGCCCACTTCATCCCAGCCATAAGTTAGCTGTTCAAGTTGATTACGGGTTAATACGCGACCTGCTGATTGAGCAAATTCGAGTAACAATTGATATTCACGGCGTGAAAGCGACACTAACACATCGCGAAAATGCACTTCACAACGGGCAAAGTCGATGTTGAGAGCACCATAGCTAAATTGGTTATTATCTAGGCCATGTTGGCGTCGAATAATCGCCTTAAGCCTAGCAATTAATTCCCTCACATCAAAAGGCTTACTTAAATAATCATCGGCACCAATATCTAAACACATTAAGCGGGTGTCGAAATCAGTGTTGGCTGTTAATACAATAATAGGTAATGAGATACCATTTTTACGCCACTGTTTTAATAAGTCTGCACCATTGCCGTCGGGTAAACTTAAATCGAGAATAATGGCGCTAAAATCTTCATTTCCTAAGGCGATTTGGGCTTGATTATATGATGCTAAATGATCGACCTGAATACCTGATTTAGCTAAGCTCATTACGATGCCTTGTGCTAACAACTTATTATCTTCTACTAATAACACCCGCATTCAATACCCTTATTCATTAACGAAACACCTTAAAATCGACACCTTGTTGCTGTAAAAAACCTTCAGCATCAGCTCCTTTTAGCATCGACATTGTGGCCAACATTCCTGCCATAACACAATTGGGCGCCAGCACAGTGACCGATAATGGCGCTTGCTCTACAGGGTAACCCTTTTTAGGATTAATAATATGCCCATAACGTTTACCGTCCACCTCTATGTAGCGCCGAGTAGTGCCGCTAGTGGCTAACGCCCCCTGGCGAATGGATAACAGTGCCGCAGCGTTATCAAGCTTATGAGGGTTTTCAATCCCCACCTGCCAGCCATCGCTTTTGGTGATCGGGCAAGCAATATCACCACCAAAGTTGACTAATACCGATTGCTTTGGCCAACGACTCGCTAATATTTGTGCGGTGCGATCCACCGCATATTCCTTACCGATACCGCCAAAGTCGACACTCATGCCTGCAGGCATACAGACGGTCTTATCCGTCAATGCAATACGAGCAAAACCCACATTGAGCAAAGCGGCATCAATATCAGTTTGTAACGGCACTCGATGGTTACCATCAAAGCGCCATAACGCCATTAATGGACAGGCACTGATATCAAATGCTGATTCACTTAATTGAAAACATTGTTGAGCAAATTGCAATAAATGCACTGTCTCGGCATCAATCGGGGTCGTTTCACCTTGGGCATGATTTAACTGCCACACCACGTTAGCTTCAATAAAACGGCTGAATTTATGTTCTATACGCTTTGCTTCGTCATAAGCAATAGTCAGCATTTGCCTCGCAATATACTCGTCATCAACTGCCATTAATAATTCACATGGGCTAGCCATAGCATTAAATGAACCTAAAAAGCCCCAAGGACGAGGCTGTAAGCTCATCACTTTTGGGGCTTTTGACATTGTTGTTAGTGGTTCAAGCAAGTTAAATTACTCTGTTTATTGATGACACATTCATCTTAAAACGAATAACTCACTTGAGCTACTATCGCTTTCACCGCTGGGAATAAATCGTAGTTTTGTAGCTGACCAGGTATCTGAGTACCATTATTTTCAGGATTTTGCTGATAATACTCAATACGATAACTTAATTCATGGCCACCCGATAAACGCTGGCCAAATTTAAGTCCTATGGTGTAAGCCGTCATATCACCAATGCGATAATCGGCGCTGGCATACTCTGGTATTGCATCGCCACTCATCAAGAATGGTTGATAAAACTCAGCGGCTTGCTGCTGGTAATAACGTAAGTGCAATTGTGCGTACATAGTTGGACTAAAATTATATCGGTAATGCGTTTCTAAAGTATGCGATTGAATATCCCAATCATCAGTACTATAGCGATATGAAAAATCGACTACGCCAGAATCCAGTGCACCTTTGGTGAGTAAAAACACACTGTGCTTAAGGCGTGAGTCTGGACGATTTTCGTAACGGTAAGCTTGTGTTTGACCGTTAACATCGACCTCACTAAGGATCTTATACGGGTCGGTCATGTAACCTGACACACTTGATAAACCATAGTTAGCTTGCATCAACCAATTACGATTAATAATCTGAGTCACACCAAACATAATATCACTGGTTTGTTTAGTATCATCACCCGCTAAACGCGTTTGATCAAAGGCTGCTTGATAATCGGCATCACTGGCATAATCGCCACGAAACACCATTTCTGACATTGCCACAGGACGACCGCCAACAGGGTCAACCACATCATTGGTAAATGCCCCCGATAACGACAATGTAGTGTTATTTTTATTAAAACTACGTTCAAGACCCGCGTTAATGCCCATCGAAAGATAATCAAACTCTTTTGAACCGTACACACCTACGTTACCGGTCCAATCTTGATTAAGCACTTCTTGCCAGTTAGCGCTAAGCTGAACACGAGTATCATGAAAGGTATCATCTAGCGGTGTTTCGCCAGCACTGACAGTATATTGGCCATCACCTGACGGACGCGTGAAAGTTTGACTGTCACTTTGTGCAACGGCACCAGAAGCTGATGCACCGGTTAAACTGTCGACCACAATTTTAAGGTCCAATAACGAACTGTCACCAAAGGCTTTTTGTACATTACCAATCGCTTCTGCAGCTTGAACACGGTCTTGCTCGCCATAATACATAATGGCAGCATCGACCTTCCAATCATCATTGGCAGGAATCGGTTCTGCTGCACTGGCCTGTTGGCTTAATAAACTACAGCTTGCTAATGCCAACGCACTGGCAATACTTTGCTTAGATGTTAGTTGCATCCACAACCTCCGCCCGCTAATGAGCGACCACCACTAGTACCTTCTTTGCTAAAATAAATATGGTCATCTAACGCGAGATCAAGTTTTTCGCTGTTCAACGCCATATCAGCACGGGCTAATTGATCTTTTTCCCAAGGTTGTACACCTAAGTTCGAACAGCCAACCAAACTACTGACAATGGCTAATGCCACCACAGCTTTGGCAAAGGGTTGATAAAATGCTTTTGTCATCAATTTACTCCTGTAACAACATTTGGATTTCTTGTTCATAGGCGGGAATGTTTTCGGTAAAAAAACCCATGTGAGTTTGCACTAATTCACCTTTACGATTGAACAAAAAGCTACTTGGCATACCTTGTAACTCAAAGGCTTGGGCAATATCACCTTCAGGGTCGAAACGAAGATTAAATTTTGCCGGCAGTTTGCTCAAAAACTCACGGGCTAATGTGGTATCAACATCAAGGTTAATTGCGACTACCTCTAAACCTTGTTGTTGATATTTAGCCTGGATGGCATTCATCCACGGAAATGATTTACGACATGGAGCACACCAAGACGCCCAAAAATCGACATAAACAACTTTGCCAGCAAATTGTTGCAGACTGACACTTGCGCCTTGTTGATCTAACACATCATGTTCTAATGACGGAGCAGCTTGAGCTTGGGCATTAACACCTAACCCTATCGCTAAACTTAACGCTATAAACTTAATGTTACGAAAATGACAAAATAACCCAATTGACATCATATTTTCACCTAATAAACATATTGCAAACAACATAGTCCACCAATCTTAAGATTCACTTAAGCATTGTAAAGATATCGTAAAGACAATTTATGCCATTAAAAAAAAAGAAAATAACATTAGCCTCCAATCATTTTCGACACGATGCCTTTATCATTACCAGACTCGGCCACTAAAATCCCTGCTAAATGTAAACTTATAAAAGGGATGAAATACCACAGTGCCAACTTATGAATTGTTTCAGCCTGCTCTTCTATTGCCTCTGGACCAAACTTGAGTAACAAACCTGTTATTACAGAGAACGCTATGCCAGCATAAAATACCCAATACACCCATGCCTGAAACTTTTGCTTTGTCGTAGCTTGGCGCGAAAAAGGTGACGGATAATGCAGACCAAATTTAGCCATATATACAAACCGAGCAAAAACAAATACGCCCACCGCATAGCCAAAATAAATATGCCACTGGAACATAACGCCACGAATACTTTTAGCAATGCTCACCGCTTGTTTATCGGTAATAATGACATCTAATTTCGCTAAGCCTTGATGAATTATGGCGGCCATATGGTTTTTTTCCATCCACCCAAGCCTTAGTAATACGGTTAATAACATCACCATCATGGTCAAGGCCAACCCCCAATGAATAAGACGATGGAATAATGGATAAGTTGTCTGTGTTTGCATATAAACCTCGGTAGGATTGCGATGATGGGGCCATTATCACGCCGGAATCTTAACAATCACTTATGGATAACAATAATCGAAAAAGAATCTAAAACATGACACTATGGCAATAAAATAACTTTGAACGAACTCACACATGACTCATTTTCTGCACAATACCCGACAAATGGCGTTATTCCTTGCAGGTTTAGGAACTTCATTGGGCGGACTTTATACTTTATTCCCACAGTGGGCTGTCGAAAACCTTAGCCAGTTAACCTATCACTCCAGTGACACAATATTTATTCAGCATTGGGGATTTATGGTGCAATACCAACTCCAATAATTATCTGGTCATTCAGCGGGAGTTCTGCGCCTTCTAGGCAAGTAATAGGATTGTAGACATAGTTGTTCTCGGCAACAGCTCCTGCGTTGCTCTATCTCCTGCGTCCTTGCAGTCGTACGCCAATAAGCTGCATAGAAGGTGCAGAAATCCGCCCTGCGGGAGCTACTCAGGGTTTCCATTTCTTTGTTGCATTGTTTTACAAGGGAACAACCATTCTTTCAACAATGCGCCTCAAACTGGAAACCTGAGTGGCTCTGATTGAGCACATAATTAATGGAATTGGTATTAGTAGGGTGTAGCTTTTTTATTGCGATGGTCCGTTCAACTTGGATAAAACCACTGTTTTGCATTGCGCTAATTGAAAAGCTATTTTTTATTAGCCTAGTATTGAGCAATGCCAATCAATCTTTTGTCGATGGCTTTTGGCTATCAATGGTAATGGACAGTATTATATGTGCTTACATCGCCGCTTATTTATGGTTTTGTCGAACCACTTCAGATTTAACGTCTTAAGCTAAGCAAACTTAATTTAGCCAAGACTATCTGGCGGTGCCGCGACATCGCATTTTTTACAAATAAGGATCATTCCTAATTGCTGTTGCCGACCTTCTACTGTTATTACCCAAGGGCGAACAGTCCAAGGTGGATTATGCCGAACATGTTGAAAATGGCCGCAACCTAATTCTGCCACCCAATGATGTTCTTCATCCAAATGATAACCGGTAATTTTTTGCTGCATCCTAGTTCACCCAATCTTTAATCCCAATTCTAATAGACGGTAAACACCTACAAAAAAGCCTGAACAAGTCAGGCTTTTTGAGTAATAAGTAACTTAAATAACAACGAGGTTACTTAGTACGATCGCGAATGTGGCTCATTGCACGCTTACGACGACGCTCTTGACCCACGGTCAACTTCTCAGTTCTACCTTCAAACGGGTTAGAACCTTCATGGAAACGTAACTGAATTGGCGTACCGACTACTTTTAATGAACGACGGAAATAGTTCATCATATAGCGCTTATACGAATCAGGTAGTTTCTTAACTTGGTTACCATGAATAACCACGATTGGTGGATTATAACCGCCAGCGTGAGCATATTTAAGCTTCACACGACGACCATTCACCAATGGTGGTTGGTGATCATCTTGCGACATTTGCATAACGCGCGTTAGCATTGATGTACTTACGCGACGTGTCGCACTGTCGTAGGCTTCTTCAATTGACTCATATAAATGACCAACGCCAGTGCCATGTAATGCCGAAATAAAGTGAATACGAGCAAAATCGATAAAGCCTAAACGGCGATCAAGTTCGCTTTTAACACGGTCTTTGACTTTTTGATCAATACCGTCCCACTTGTTTATCGCAATCACCAATGCACGGCCTGCGTTTAAGGTAAAACCTAATAAACCAAGATCTTGCTCTGCAATACCTTCGCGTGCATCGATAACTAATAATACTACGTTAGCATCTTCAACCGCTTTCAAGGTTTTAATTACCGAGAATTTCTCGATAACTTCATTTACTTTACTGCGACGTCGAACACCAGCAGTATCAATTAACACGTACTCTCTACCTTCGCGTGACATTGGAATGTAAATACTGTCACGAGTGGTACCTGGCTCGTCATAAACGACGACACGTTCTTCGCCGAGGATACGGTTAATCAGTGTTGATTTACCCACGTTAGGCTTACCAATAATGGCGAGCTTAATCGGTAAGTTTTGTAGGCGTTCTTGTTCTGCTTCCGCTTCTTCTTCAGTATATTCACGTTCAACTTGCTCGCCTTCTTCGTCGAGTTCGCGAACAATACCCATAGCTTCGGCATAAGGCGTTAGTGCGTAGTCAATCATGTTGGTTACACCACGACCTTGCGCGGCAGCCATTTGATAGACTTCACCTAAACCTAGAGACCAAAATTCACCACAAGCTGAATCGGCATCAATACCATCAACTTTGTTGGCAACCACAAAAGTGACTTTATCACGGCTACGTAAATGCTGAGCAATCGCTAAATCGGCAGCGGTCATACCAGCACGAGCATCGGTCATAAATAATACGACGTCAGCTTCTTCAATCGCGGCCAATGACTGTTCAGCCATTTTGGTTTCGATCCCTTCTTCGCTGCCATCAATACCGCCAGTATCAACAACGATAAACTCGTAGCCAGCTAGAAATGCACGGCCGTACTTACGGTCACGTGTTAAACCTGGGAAATCAGCGACTAACGCATCACGAGTACGAGTAAGACGGTTAAATAATGTCGATTTGCCGACATTCGGTCGCCCTACAAGGGCCACAACAGGGATCATGATTTTGCCTCTAAAAAACTTTTCAATAAAAAGCCCCCGGAACGCTTCCAGGGGCTCTAGTAAGGACATTATACCTTAATTAACGCAAAAATAGTGCTATGACTTATTCCGCATCAGTTTCAGTATCTTCCTCAACATTCATTTGCTCTTCTTTGTTCAACGTAACAATCGCGACTTTGCCGCTACGGCCTTGAACATAGATTTTGTCACCCACCACTAAAGGTTGGGCATATAATCCATCACTATCAACTTGAACTCGGCCAACTATATCGCCGCTATTACGGTCAATAAAATGCAAGTAACCTTCAAAGTCACCGACAACAATATAATTATCAATTACTGCAGGGGCTGTTAACTCACGGTTTTTAAGGACTGAAGTGCTCCATAACTCTAAACCATTACGGCGATCGACAGAGTAAATACGGCTATGATCATCGACCAAATACAGGCTAATACCTGCAGCGGCTAAATCATTAAAGCTTGAATATTTACGCGACCAAACTACGCGACCGCTACGAAGTTCCATAGAGACTAAGTTACCATTGTAACTAGCAACATACAGATTTTCGCCCAGTATTAATGGCGTCATATCAATATCAGCCATCCGGGTAAACTCATTTGCACCGGTTGGACTAAAAACGGCTTGTTCCCAAGCAGCTTGGCCATTACTTTTAACGACAACTGCGACTTTACCGTCAGCTGTTCCCAAAAAGAACCCGCCCGCTTCATACGCAGCAGAACCTGTACCTCTTAAGGTAAGATTTGGCAGTTGCATTTCATAGGTCCATAACTTTTTACCATTATCGATATCAAATGCTTCAAATGCGCCTTTACTGGTATTTACCGCGACAACATCTTCTGCCACTGTTGGTGCCGATAATAACTCGCCATTTGCTTGCGCAGACCACACAACGTCACCCGTTGCTTCGTCAAGCGCAACCAATAAACCGGTTTCGCCACCAACAAACACTTTATTACGTGCAGCGGTAACACCTGCAGCTAAAAGAATACCCTTGGTTTTGGTTTCAAGCTTATCTTCAAAGACATCATTGAAGTCTTTTTTCCAAAGCTCATCACCGGTTGTTTCATCAAAGGCAACCACAATACCGCTACGATCGGCGACAAACACCTTGCCGTAACGAACGGTAGGACGAAGTTGAGAGTAATAATCCCCTACACCGTCGCCGACACTGGTATCCCAAGTAATCTCAGGAAACACGGTTGCTTGTATATCAACTAATTCACTCACTGGCTCTTCTTCAACATCACTTGAAGAACAAGCAGACATAAGAGCAACACTTAACCCAACGGCAAGTAGATTTTTACACCACGACTTCATCGGCTAAATTCCTTATGCCTTGTTTAGATTGTCTAATTTCATGGTCAGCGCTGGACTGGCTAACGCGCCACCATTATCCACTGCTGCTTGATAAGCTGATTTGGCTTTATCCAAATCACCTTGACGCACTAAAAAGTCGCCTTTCAATTCTTCACGTTGTGAAGCAAATGCTTTATCAGTCACTTGATCTAACGTCGCTAACGCCATGCCTATATTGTTTTGTTCTGCTTGAATACGTGCTAAACGAATCATCGCTACCATACCCAAACCAGAACCTGGTTGGGCAGCAATTATCTTAGTAAATGAGGCTTCAGCTTTAGCTAAATCACCCGCTTCAACCGCTGACTTTGCTACCATCAATTCAAGCAATGCTTGATAACCTTGCTGATCATGTTCTGATGCAAAGCTTTCTGCCTGAACCAATAACGCAGCAGGGTTAGCCGACTGTGTCACGATAGACTGAAACGACTCTGAAGCTTCTTCAGCCGCCGTCACTTTCATGTCTGAATATTCGTTCCAACCATATAGACCGCCAAGGCCTACTACGGCACCCACAATAATTGAGGTACCATAATCTTTCCAGAACTGCTTGATAGCATCTACTTGTTGTTCTTCTGTGCTATAAATTTCCACTTGCACTTCCCCTTTAAAATCTGTTCTTAAATCAGTTCTGCAATTTTAGCTACGAGTTCACTACGCGTAACCAATTGTTGTTCATCGTTTGTTCTTAGCGGTTTAATAGCGACTTGGCTATTAGCCATTTCGTTTTCACCAATAATTAACGCAAACTGAGCACCACTTTTATCGGCACGTTTCATTTGCTTTTTAAAGTTGCCACCACCGCAATGGCTCATGACTTTAAGTGTTGGTAACTGTTGACGCAACTCTTGAGCCACTTTAATGGCTTCAACGACGCAATTTTCACCCATTGCAGTGACATAAACGTCAACTTCTGGGGCAATATCACTGGTTAACTCAAGTGTTTCAAGCAATAGTACAATACGCTCAAGGCCCATTGCAAAACCAACAGCTGGGGTATCTTTACCACCAAGTTGGCCGACTAAGCCGTCGTAGCGCCCACCCGCCAATACTGTACCTTGAGAGCCCAGACTAGTGGTAACCCATTCAAATACAGTGCGGTTATAATAATCTAAACCACGGACTAAGCGCGGATTAATGGTGTATTGGATACCAACAGCGTCTAAGAGTTCACATAAAGTTGAAAAATGTGTCTTGGTCTCTTCACCAAGATAGTCCATCAATGCGGGAGCATCAGCTAAAAGAGCCTGCACTTGCTGATCTTTACTGTCTAGCACTCGCAATGGATTGGAATACATGCGACGTTGACTATCTTCATCTAACTTGTCTTTGTGCTGCTCTAAGAATGCAATTAAGGCATCACGGTAAGCTGCACGTTCAGCCGGATCGCCTAAAGTATTAAGCTCAAGTGCCACGTGTTCTTTAATGCCTAACAAGTCCCATAAACGGGCAGATAACATTAATACTTCAGCATCAATATCGGCGCTAGCAATGCCGTAAACTTCAACGCCAAACTGGTGGAATTGACGGTAACGACCTTTTTGCGGGCGCTCATGGCGAAACATGGGTCCCATATACCATAAACGTTGTTCTTGATTGTAAAGCAGACCATGTTCGTTACCCGCACGCACTGTTGAGGCTGTGCCTTCAGGGCGTAAGGTTAAGCTGTCACTGTTACGATCTTCAAAGGTGTACATTTCCTTTTCAACAATATCGGTCACTTCACCAATAGAGCGTTTAAAAAGATCGGTACTTTCTACAATAGGAGTACGAATTTCACTGTAACCAAATGCACTAACTGATGAGCGCAATACAGCTTCGACTTTTTGCCATAAAGGACTTTGAGTAGGCAGAATATCATTCATTCCACGAATAGCTTGGATTTGCTTTGCCACTGTTAACGTGTCCACTTCTTGATTAGCTTGCGCTAATAAAATGTAAATATACCCTCAACATCGACAACTCTTGGTTGCCATGCACAGGATTAAGATTATTCAGTTTTATCGATTATCGCGATGCGATTAGCCATCATGCTGGCTTTAGCGCGGATTTTTGCTTCTAAACCATCGACAATATTTTTATTGTCAAAGCGCTCTTTTTGACGCACTCCGTCATCATAATAACCGCTCTTAGCATGGCCGCCAGTTAAGCCGATATCAGCCACTAACGCTTCACCTGGACCGTTGACTACGCAACCAATAATAGACACATCCATTGCAGTGGTAATGTCCTCAAGACGACGTTCGAGTTCATTGACGGTACTAATCACATCAAACTCTTGGCGCGAACAAGAAGGACAAGCAATAAAGTTAATGCCACGGCTACGAATACGTAGCGACTTTAAAATATCAAAACCAACTTTAATTTCTTCAACCGGATCGGCCGCTAACGAAATACGTAAAGTATCACCAATGCCTTCAGCTAATAACATGCCTAAACCGACAGCTGATTTAACTGAACCCGCACGCATCCCACCGGCTTCGGTAATACCTAAATGTAACGGTTGACGAATTTGTTTAGCCAGCAGACGGTATGATGCGACAGCCAGGAATACATCTGACGCTTTAACGCTGACTTTAAATTGATCGAAATTCAAACGGTCCAAAATATCCACATGACGCATCGCTGATTCAAATAATGCTTCAGGCGTTGGTTCACGATATTTGTCCATTAAGTCTTTTTCAAGCGAGCCACCATTCACTCCGATACGGATGGGAATGTTTTTATCGCGGGCGCACTCAACCACACTGCGAATGCGTTCTTCATTGCCGATATTACCTGGGTTAATACGCAGGCAATCTGCACCGTATTCGGCCACTTTAAGCGCGATACGATAATCGAAATGAATATCGGCCACTAATGGCACATTGACAGACTGTTTGATAATTTTAAAGGCTTCAGCATCATCCATTGTCGGTACTGAAATACGTACAATATCAGCGCCCACTTTTTCTAATGCTAGAATTTGCGCCACGGTGGCCGCAACATCGGTAGTTTTAGTATTCGTCATCGATTGAACAGCAATCGGTGCACCATCACCAATAGGGACATTGCCCACATAGATACGTGTTGATGGTCTGCGAATAATTGGGGATTCGTTATACATGCAAATATGCTCTACTGCTGATGCTAAAGCATTATGACGCTTTAGGCAGGGTTAATCTTGCAACTCGACCGTTGGCAAACTCAGCTAAACTGACATTATTGCCATCGAGGCTGATGCTGGCTACTTGAGGAGCACCCAGAATCACTTTAAAAGGTTTTATTCCACGAACTTCAATTCGTTGTGCCGAATTCTTCACGCCATCAACCATCACTTTGCCATTAGCATCAGTCACGTTAACCCAACAGTCACCGGTAAGCTCAATGGTTAATACACTTTCGCCACTGGTTAAACTGGTGTCTGTTGTTGATGAAGATTCAGTACTAGCAGTTGTAACACTGCTGCTAGCCGCTAATTGTTGTGCAGTACTGGCTGCATCTTGTGCCGTTTGAATCAGCTTATCTTCGGCTTCTATTGCTGCCTTGTTAGCCGAATCTGTTGCACTATCATTGCCTTCGTTACCTACATCATTAGCAGTAGATTGCACTGAGCCACTTCGAATGATCTGTTGCGGTTCAGGCATGTTACTTTCAGCAGCAATCTCTTCAACGGTAGGCTGCGATAAATCAACATTGGTTAGTAACGATGATTTCTGTACCCACCACAACACTAACATGGCAATCAATACGGCAACGATAAGATAAGTCACTAAATTAAGACGACTATTACGAGCTTGATGAGTCGTTTTACGTGAAAAACTTTGCATCGCAGGCGCAACAATTTCAGGCAACTGATGGCTTAAGCATTGTTGAATTTGGTTAATGTCAGCACTCACAACACGGGCATAATTTTTAATATAACCTCTAACATATGTGGTGGAGGCAATATTAACAAAAATGTCATTTTCAAGATCATTGATAATCTTGGGACGTAAATGCAATTGGGTTGCTACGGTCTCAATTGAGAGTCCCTTTGCTTCGCGAGCCGCTTTTAAAATGGCGCCAGCAGTAACAACATCCTTTAACAATGACGTTTCTTCTACGTCTTGTTCTACTTCGAATTCTTTAGTCATTAATTCAAGTTAGCTCTATAATTTTTGGCTTGTGGAGATGCAGGAAACTTAGCAATAAGTAAAATGCCAAATCGTTTTACGGCTTCTATATCATTCGCCGCCCGCTCAATCTTAATCCCTAAGGCTAAACTTTCTGCTGATTCGCTAGCAACTCGATGGTATCTTGCGAGTTGTTCGCGCGCATTGCCGTAGTCAGCATCTTCCATGGCTAACTCGGTTAATTCTAATAACGTTACTTTACGTCTTTGATCATACTTTAACGCCATATTAAAATACTGTCGCGCTTTTTCTTTATCACCGGCTTTACGGCTGCATACGCCTAAGTTTTCATAACTCGATGCGGTACGGGTATATTTAGGTGTTTCAATCGCCGCAAGAAACATTTTCTCAGACTCAACAAAATTATTTTGCTGACACAAAAACACCCCAAAGTTATTCCGTGCATCACCAGTAACATCACTCAAGCTAATGGCTTTTTTATATGACTCTTCTGTTCGCTCTATATCACCAACTGTTTGATAATAATAAGCCATTGCCATATGAACTTCACTGATATTCGGTGCATATTCAACAGCTTTATTTAAATTGTACTTGGCTTGTTCACTATTTCCACGATTTAGATAAGTTAACCCAAGTTGCATTCGTTCTCTAGCGGCCCCCTGCTTATCAAACCGACGCTCTGCTACAGGGGTATCAGTACCACTGTAAGTACGCTCAGTAACACAAGCAGTGACGGACAAAGCCACTAAAGTAATCAGAACAACCTTTTGCATTCCGTGCTTCATTTATAAGCCTATTATCTATGCAAACAACGAGTTATTCCATTGTGACTGAAATCTGATTCTGTTGCATTTGTTTTTTTGCTAAACGCTTTGTTCTATCACGAATATCGCCAGCTAGTTGGCCACAAGCAGCATCAATATCATCACCACGAGTTTTACGAACAATCACAGTTAGGCCGTGTTCCATCAACACTTTAGAAAAACGATCTATGCGTGAGTTAGATGAACGACCGTAAGGAGAACCAGGGTACGGGTTAAACGGAATTAAGTTAATCTTACATGGAGTATCTTTCATTAGAATCGCAAGTTCATGCGCTTGGTCTGTGCTGTCATTAATATGATCAAGCATGACATATTCAACCGTCACGCGGCCGCGATTTGCATTAGACTTTTCTAAATAACGACGAATACCCGCTAAAAATTCTTGTAATGGATATTTTTTATTAACTGGAACCAACACATCGCGCAGTTCATCATTTGGTGCGTGAATACTTACCGCTAATGCGACATCAATGGCGTCACCTAATTTATCAAGTGCAGGTACTACACCAGAGGTTGATAACGTCACTCGACGTTTAGATAAACTAAAGCCAAAATCATCCAGCATAATATCCATCGCAGGGATCACGTTAGCAAGGTTCAGCAAAGGCTCACCCATCCCCATCATCACTACGTTAGAAATTGGTCGATCGCCAGTGTCTTTATGGAAACCTAAAAATTGCGATACACGCCAAACTTGGCCAATAATTTCAGATACCGTTAAATTACGGTTAAAACCTTGTTGGCCCGTTGAGCAGAAGGTACATTCTAAAGCGCAGCCGACTTGTGACGATACACACAAGGTCGCGCGGTCTTCTTCAGGAATATATACGGTTTCAACTTCTTGGCCTTGGCCAACATTGATAGCAAATTTAATAGTGCCATCATTCGACTTTTGAAAACTCGCAATTTCAGGCGCAACAATTTCACATTTCGCTGCAAGTTTGGTACGCAACACTTTGTTTATGTTGTTCATTTCTTCAAAGTCAGTGACACCAAAGTGATAAACCCACTTCATTAACTGATCGGCACGAAACGGTTTTTCGCCCATCTCACTGAACAACGCCCGTAGTCCTTTACGATCAAGATCTAATAAATTGATTTTCTTTACACTCATTCGCCTAACCTCAAAACACCAAAACCTGTAACAGGGCGGCGAATTATACAGTTAGCATCACGTTTTAGCCAGTATATCTGCATCTAGTGATATGTTAGTATTACTGCAGGCTATATGGCCTTCTACGAGGAAGTTTTTACTCACACTATGTTAACCCTTTTATTGATTGTTTCTTTTGCTATTTTGATTTCCTTTTTGTGTAGTATTTTTGAAGCAGTTCTCTTATCTGTCACTCCAAGTTATATCGCAACCCTAAAAGAAACTAACCCCTTTATTGCTGCGCAGCTAGATAAGCAAAAGCAAAATATTGACTCTCCTTTAGTGTCTATCCTAACGCTAAATACCATCTCACATACCATGGGTGCTTCTATTGCTGGCGCACAGGCGGCTATTGTGTTTGGTAGTCAAATGCTTGGGGTATTCTCTGCTGTTCTAACTTTTTTAATTTTGTTCCTCTCAGAAATCATCCCTAAAACACTAGGGGCTAATCATTGGCGTAAATTGGCGCCATCGGTATCGGTATGCCTATTCTGGATGGAAAAAATGACCATGCCTTTAATTTGGATGTCTCAAAAAGTCACCAATCTGTTAGGCAAAGGTAATAACGGTCAATACATTCGTCAAGAGCTCGGCGCGATGAGTAAAATGGGTAAAGACAGTGGTGAGTTAAGTGAACAAGAATCACAAATTTTAACCCAAATGTTATCGATGAAAGACATGCACGTCAGCGACATCATGACCCCCAGAACGGTAATATTTAAATTATCGACTCACATCACTCATGCGCAATTTATCGACCAATATTTGTCGAGCCCGTTTACTCGTTTTCCGATTTACCAAGGTGACCGAGATAATGTGATTGGTTATGTCAATCGTAATGACATTATCCTTCAGTCTCGACAAGCACCAGATACCGAAATTGGTACTCATTTAAAAACGTTACTTGTAGTCCCCTCTTCCGTAAGAGTATTGCCACTGTTTCAATTAATGATAAAACGTAATGCTAAAATGGCATTAGTGGTTGATGAATATGGCTCAAGTGAAGGGATAGTGACAATTGAAGATATCATCGAAACCTTAATTGGTTTAGAAATCGTTGATTCAAAGGATTTAGCTCCCAACATGCAAGCTCTGGCGCGTAAGCTGTGGCAACGACGAATCAAGAATAAAGGGTTAGTTATATACGATGATAATTAACTTGGTTAATTAAGCCACTTGCGCACGGATACATAATCAAAAAATCAATTATTAACATTCTGTTGGTCGCATTTTTTAATACAAACTGTATTGGCTATATCCAGCCAATTAGTACCATCATTTCCGTTGTTTGAGCTGCAATATAAAGATCACAACAACGCGCAGTGATGACATGTTTAGCTAAATTAGTATAAGATGGTGACATTATATTGAGGAAAAAAATGTCACATATTTATCGTTTATCTATAGCTCATATTAATGACACTCATTCTAACTTCGAACCTAGTCCAGTCCAGTTTAGCCTGACAGCCCAGCAACGCACTTATACACTTGAAGGCCATTCAGGTGGCTATGCGCGTTTAGGTTACCAAATTGAACAAACAAGGCAGCAAGCCGCAGCCGAGCAAACTCCATTTCTATTTTTACATGGCGGCGATAGCTTTCAGGGCACTTTATATTTTAGAGAGTTTCAAGGTGCCGCCAATGCACACCTTCTTAACTTACTCAAACCTGATGCCATGGTGTTGGGTAATCACGAAATCGATGCAGGTAATAGCCCTGTGCAGGCCTTTTTAAACCGTATCGACTTTCCGGTATTAGCCGGAAATATGGATTTAAGCGCAGAAGATAGGCAGAAAACAGGTCGATTATACGGCCACCCGATGTTGTACGACTTTGATGACAGTACCGGGACAGCAAAAGTATTGATAAAGCCATTTCACGATATTCAAATGGCTATTATTGGTATTACCTTAGATCAAATGCATTTAATTGCTAGGCCGGATCCCGATACCCACTTTGTTAATGCTATCGACACTACCCGTAAAACAGTTCAAAAACTGAAACAGCAAGGCATTAATCATATTATTGTACTAAGCCACCTAGGTTTAGACCAAGACCAAGAACTTGCTGCCTGTGTCGACGGCATAAGTCTAATTGTCGGCGGACATTCTCATACTCTCCAAGGTAATATGAGCAACATTGGCTTAAGCGATATTCCTTACGCAGAAACCATAAACTCAACGCCTATTTTGCATGCCGGAAAATATGCAGAAACGCTGGGTATTGCTCAAATCAATTTTGATTCAAATGGCAAAGTAACCGAACTTATCGGTAATAACTATTTTATGCTTGATGACAATATTCATGTCAGCACTAAAGACGGACAGCCTGCCGATAGTGCTATTGCCGCAGATTTAATCGAGCAGTTGTTCAATCACCCAAGCATAAAAGACGCTAAGCATGATGATGCTATTCATCAGGTGATTCACAGCCAATACCGCCCATCATTAGATGCGCTAGAAAACCAAATACTGGCTCATATACCTCGAAACTTTGTCCACACTAGGTTGCCCAGCAAACAGCTGCCTCATGGCAGTGAAATAGCCCCTTGGGTGAGTCGTAGCATGTATAAAGCGGCTAAATATATTGAGCCAAATATCGATTTTGCACTCCATAATGCGGGAGGTGTAAGGCAATCACTCAATAAAGGGCAATTATCACTTGCCGATGTTATTGGCCGCATTTTGCCATTCGAATTACCCCTAACCTTGTATCAAATTATGGGTAAACATATTATTGAAGCTTTAGAATCGTCCATCAATAGCGCTACCAATAATGGTATTGTCGGCACAGGTGCGGGCAGTTTCCCCTACCCCTATGGATTACGCTACTTCTATGATGGTAAGCGAGTTAAAGGCCAGCGGATCACTCAAATTGATATCTACAAGCAGGATCAATGGCAAACTCTTGAATCTAATAAGTTGTATATTGGCGTATCAAGTTCTTATACCGCAGCGGGTAAGGAAGGTTATGATGCGTTATTGCATGCCCACTGGCAGCAACCGATGAGCAATCAAACGCTGCCAGAAGCCTTCATCGATTTTGTTAGTCAACATGGCCATCTCATTACGGGACAACTGTTTACAAATGTACATTACATTAGCCATCGCGATTAAACGGCAACTTCATATATTTAGAAGACAATACCTAAAAGAAACCACCTAACAGCAGATAGAAGACAATAATTCGCGGTAGATCACAGACCATAATGAGCAGAGATGGTTAAATAGTTCAAAGGTTGAATTAATATCCTCATTAATTATCATTTTTGGCAAAATAGGAATACATACATGAAAGCTAAATTAATTGCATTTGCTGCCGCTGCCACTTTGGCTATGGGTGTTTCTTCTGTATGGGCACAAGGTGCTTTGCATCAAGGCGAAGTACTCGACACCATGAATGGTGGCGGTTATACCTACGTTCAACTAAAAGAAGCTGACAAAACATATTGGGCTGCGGGTCCGCAAACTGAAGTGGCTAAAGGCGATAAGGTAGAAGTGTCGGAACAAATGTGGATGAGCGACTTTAAAAGCTCAAGCCTAAACAGAACCTTTGATAAAATCATGTTTGTTGGCAATATTAATAAAAAATAGTACGTTTTATCGTAAAAAACTTACATAATTGGCCAATCTTATCGATTGGTCTTTTTTATGAAAAACTCAATAAATCAACCTCATCAAATCGTTGATTTTTCTGCATCCTATGCAACTCAAATAAGTGAATTATACCATACGGCTGTACAAGGCATTATTCATCCAAGATACCCGACCTTAAAACTCAATGCGTGGTCATCAGCACCCCGTTCGGCTAAATTTTGGCAACTACGATACAAACGAAATAAAGCCTGGTTAGCACTTGATAACCAAAAGGTCATTGGTTTTATTAGTCTAGAAACTCATTTTAAACACCTGGGGTATATTGACTGCTTATACGTTCACCCCGACTATCAGCAGCAAGGCATCGCCCGCGCACTCTATAAACACTTACAACATTGGGCTCTTCAGCAACCATATCCTTATCTCAGTGTTGATGCGTCATACTTATCTAAACCGTTGTTTGAAGCTATGGGATTTGTTTTGCAACAAACAAGCTATCAACAAAAGTGTGGCCAAACGTTTACCGGCTTTTACATGAAAAAACGGTTAATAGACTCGCTACTAGGGCGGGCTTAGTCCTGCGAGAACGCTATAAAAGCGATAACGAGCGTTAAAAGCCTAGGTGCTAGGACGATAACGAGCGAACGCTTTGACCGCTTTATTTAACAGCGTAGCGATCTAGCAGGACGCAGTCCGCGCTAGCCTCTAGGCTGTTACGTTCGTCATCGCTTGTTACCAGCTTCATCGCTTACTACCTAGCTTCACCGCTTTAACAGAGGTTGTAGCATTTCTTCCAATCCATTGAGCTTCACTTCATACATTAATGCTAGTTGCTCACCAAGTTTGCCTTCAGGAAAACCTTTAGAGTGAAACCAAACCAAATAAGGTTCTGGTAACTGCAGTAATTTACGACCAGCATATTTACCAAATGGCATGGTTTGATTAATCGCTTCTAACAATTGCTGCTCATTCATCACTTATGGCTCCACGCCTTTGTTTATCGATTAGGTTAATGTAATACCGATTACATTAACTATTTTATCAGTTCAAAGCCTTTATCAAAACTGCTTTAAGTTAAGCAAAGTGAACTGACAATGCACGCGATTGACATTACGGGCCATCAAAAAAGTACAACGAGTGAAATGCACAATGAATTGATACTGGGTTAATTAATGAGAGGTTAGCTACTCATTAATCAACCAACCCAGAGTAAACTCATGCTGAATGAATCGTCGCCTCTATTCAAACTCACCCCAGGCTCAGTTCAAAAGCGATTGTAACTGACTATATCGGACAATAATAAGACCACTGGTTAGCGTAAAATAACCGATTGAATCAAATTTAAGCTTAAAATAACTCGTTTTGCTGCATCCCTAAAATATATCAATTAGCTATATCAAAATAGATTTATAGTCATTTAATGCATATAAAACACGTATTCATATTTTATATGCATTGAAAACACCTCATAAAACAACGATGTTATTTGCACATAACAGCTGCAAGTCATTATTAAATTTAACCTTTCACTAACATTGGCGGATGCAAACCTTTGCTGTCAATTTTCTGCCTTTATGGTCAAAAAAGTCAAATAACCGCCTCGAAGACATTAATAAAAAACCGTCAAAAATCAGCTAATTGACTAAATCTATAACCATTATTACAGTGTAGTATCAATTACATTTAACGGTGTAAGTTAGTTATATTGAGAGGGCAACATCCATGATCATATTAGTTGGTGGTGAAAAAGGGGGGAGTGGTAAAAGCTGCCTTGCGCAAAATATTGCAGTCTTCCTAACCAATGAAGTTCAAGCCAGCGTGATTATGGTCGACTGCGATCCGCAAAGAACCACATCAGACTGGATCCAAGCTCGGAACAACAACCCAAAACTGCCGGCCATTAACTGCGTGCAGCTGTATGGCAAAATTCGTAATGACTTGCTCAGCTTAAAGCAACATTATGACTATGTTATTGTCGATTGTGGTGGCCAAGATAATCTAGCGCTTAGAGCAACCATGTCAGTTGCATCCTATGTATTAATGCCATTGCGCCCAAAACGACGAGATTTAAAAACCGTCAGCCATATGGACGATATCGTCTCAACTTGTTTGATGATAAACCCAAAAATGAAAGCATCATTTGTGATCACTCAATGCCCAAGTTTACCGAACCAGGCAAGCAGAATTACTGAAGCAAAAGATGTCTGTCGTACTTATGACATTAATGTATTAGATGCCGTTAACTACAGTCGCAATATTTACGACGACAGTGAAGAATCTGGCTTATCAGTATTTGAGTTAGAACCCCAAGGTAAAGCTGCAGAAGAAATGCGCAATATTGCCTGTGAATTACTCAACATTACTGATGCAAAGCAACTCATTGAACAGCGCAATACTGCATCGAACGTGACCACGATGAGAGGAAATTATGGGACTAGCCGATCTCAAGAAAAACGCTTCGTTATGTAAAAGCACCAATAACATTGCAGTATCAATTGATGACTTTATTGCAGCAGCCGATTTATATGCTGCTGGCCAAGACCGCCCTCAACATGAGGAAAAGCAAACGCTAATGACAAGCGATGCAGGTAAGCAAAACAATATAATCGATTTTTTACAACGAAAATATCCACAGCATATAGAGCCAATAAAATCGGTCAATAAAAGTAAACAGCAACCTTATAGACGTTGTACCTATACCTTAAGTGAAACGGCAATAAGCCAGCTCGCATTACTCAGTCAGCAGGGAGGAGTTGCAAAATCAAAACTTATCAGGCAGTTGATTTCACAATATTTTAGTCTATCTCCACAACAACAAAAACGGTTAGATGTTAGCTTTACAGACCAATAGTTAATTTTGCAGACCAATAGTTAATTTTGCAGACAAATAGTTAATTGAACATAAATTTAACCAAACACAACGACGACCACTTTATCCCCGCCCTTTCACTGGCAGTAAATATGAGACTAATATTTGCTAGCCAGTGCTTTTACTTAACCAAAATCCCAACCTACACGTTAAGCAAACTACGTTATCACTTATGGCTCCCATTGCTATTTAGTTTTTCCTAAAGCTTGAATTTGCTAACAAACTGCCCCATTAAATACTCATGGAATTAAACAGCGACTAGCGAATGAAATAAATGAGCCATGCTAAAAATTGCAAGCTCAGATAATACATAAGCTTAAAATAACAATCTTAACGCCCTCTTCGACTACCAGGACACTTCTATGATCGCGATTGTAATATTGCTCGTTATATCAATAACAGCTGTGGCATGGATTGTCAGTAGCCAATGGCGCCTCAACCGTCAACGTAGCATTGTCGCCAGCAAACCATTTCCCACTCAATGGCGTCATATATTAAAAAAGCGTTTTCCTTATTTCAAAGCCATGCCGACGGATTTGCAACTTCAACTCAAAAAGCATATTCAGATATTTATTGATGAGAAACAATTTATCGGTTGTGACGGATTCGAAATCAATGACGAAGTAAAAGTGACGATTGCAGCCCAAGCATGTTTATTATTACTCAACCGTAAAACTGACTATTACCCAAAACTTAAACAAATTTTAGTCTATCCAAGCGCGTTTATCGTTGAGAAAAACCGCACGGATCTCGCAGGGGTACAATCAAACCAACGCAATGTGTTGCTTGGAGAATCTTGGGAATATGGCAAAGTCGTATTGTCATGGAACAGCACTATAGAAGGCGCTGCCGATCCGTTTGATGGTAGCAATGTTGTTATACACGAATTCGCTCACCAGCTTGATCAAGAAGATGGAACAGCTAATGGTGCACCACCACTGCGCGATATCACTTCATATCGCTCATGGTCTAGCACATTGGGGCAAGAATTTAAGCAACTTCAGTATTGCGCTCAACACCATATCCCGTCATTATTTAACTATTACGGCGCGACCAACCCGGCGGAGTTTTTTGCAGTGATAAGTGAAACGTTTTTTGAACGACCCGTGGAGTTTTACCAACAGCATCAACAATTGTATAAAGAATTGAGCCAGTTTTATCAGCTAGATCCAATAAATTGGCATTAAAAAAGTATTAAAACACATAATAATAATTTACTAGGTTAACAGGAATACTATGCAATCAATCATTCACCGACTCGGTTTTATTGCCGTGTTAATGACGACAGTGGCAGCCTTCGATTTACACGCAACTGAAGCCGAAGAATCAACACTTGAACAAAGCCAAACTGAGCCTAAAAACAAACAAGTTAGTCAGCAAGTGAGCTCCGAAAGTGAAGCTGTTATAAAAGACATTAGCCAAAAAAATGAGTTAATTGATAGCCAAGGCTTATCAGAAAAAGACAACCAAGAAGTCAGCGCCTTGTTAAATTTATTACATGAAAGTGCAGCTGCTGCTGACTGGACCACTTATTTTAGCCTTTATCATCCACAAGCGGTGTTTATTGGTACCGATGATTCAGAGCGTTGGAATATGGTTGAATTTGAGCATTATGCCAAACCCACTAAAGGCTGGCGTTACGATTTAAAGTCACGTCACTTGTTACAAATTGACGATACCATTGTATTTGACGAGCAGCTCTATAGCCCGGCGTATGGCATCAGCCGGGGTACTGGTGCGTTGGTACAAACTTCTGAAGGATGGAAAATAGCGCAATATCATTTGAGTTTTCCAATTCCAAACGATAAAGCCAAACGTATTACCAGCTTAATTATGCAATAGCCATTAAACAATATGGTGGCCATTGTCGAGTATGATGACCGCCATAATAGTGAATAGTTAACGCTTCACTAGACACTAGACAGATTGTAGCGAATTGGAAACTATTCAATAGCCACCTTATGTCATCGACACCCCAAAACACACGTTAGCGAGTTCACTAAAGTGAGTAAAACTGTCGAAATCCTCTTGCTCAAAACAACGTCCAGATCCCTGCCTGTCCGCATAAAATAATCCCAACACTTTATGGCCAACAAAGAGTGGTGCTAATAAAAAGCCATTTTGAGAAAAGCGTTCAACTAGCACATCATCAATTTGTACTTTGCATTCTTTACTGGTGGGTGCATTGACCCACACACTCTTTTTTTGCCCTATACATTGAGTGAAAACCGATCGAGGATCGTCTAGTTCAATCACAAAGGCTTGTTTCAACAATTCAGCGCCATCCCCCATCATCACCCTAGGTTGTAATAATTTACGGCTTGGAGAGAGTAACAGTACACCACAACGGTCTAAGCCAACTCCGGTTAACATCCCTTCTAATGTGGTTTGCATTATTTGATTAAAATCAGTTTTAACCACTGCATAGTGGGTTAATTGTCTCAATTTACTTAACTGATAACCTTGATTGGTTAGCCGAATTTCAGTGGGCTCAACAGGAGAGTCGACATGTTCTAATACGTCTGCGGTATTCGGTAAATAAGACACTATGGCTTTGGCACCATATTCAATGGCTAATTTATGGGTTATTTTACTGCAATCGATAAATTTTTCAGTAAATTCATCCACACTGATGTCTAGCATTTCTGCGGCTTGAGATAGGCGCTTATGCAGTTCTTCAGGGTTAACTTTAGGCTGCGACACAATTTCTGATAACTTATCGGCTAAAAAAATACAACGGATCTCAGGCATGCGCTCATCGGGTTGTGCTAAAGACTTAATCAGCACTTCACCTAAGCCCCAGCTTCTGGCAATACTTTGGGTCAGCTGGGTAAAAGAGGTGCCTAGTTCAGCTCGAATCAATGAGTTTTGTTCAATTTTATTGTCAATGGCTAACAGCTTATTATCAAGCTGTTCGGTCAATTCACCGCCCATACTCCAAAAAGCGCTTTCGCCTATTCGATACAATAACGAGGCAATAAACACCTCTTCACGTAGCGATTCTCCACGGTCGCTCATCATCATTCTGGCGAGCATCGCCGCTTGAAAAGATTGCGCCATCAGTTTTAATAAACGTTGATAGACACCTTCGCTCAGGTGCTTATTTTCAAGTAAACTGGTGAGTAGTTTTGCGGTAATGCATATGTTGCGGATAGTATCAAAACCTAATACTACCGCTGCACGGCTAACGGTCGAAACAGGATTAATACCTTTATTGTAAGTGGCGCTGTTTGCCACTCGTAAAATACGCGAGGTGAGTGCATTGTCGTGCATGACACTTCGACCTAACAAAGATAACGAAGACACATCGTCTTTTGCCAACTTTTCTAAATCACGCACAGTTGAACATAATGCAGGCATTTCTTGATCACTAATCCGCTTGGTCCAGTAATCAGCCCCTTTTTGCTGAGTCATCGCCTTCAAAAATTAACCTAAATATAACAAACATTGTTTTCAGTATACTCAATTTCATCACAGTGTCTTGTAGATATTGCTATTCACTCAAGCTAGCTCACGTATCAAAGCAAAACAACAATACTCATATCCTAGCGCCTACTGGTTGATGAATTAATCTCGCTGATGCTAGTACAACAAGTAAGCGACATGTTACATCGCTATTACATCACTTTATTCAGGAATAGCGATTTTTGAGCAAGTGTGGTTCGAAATAAATGGGATTCATCTGGGCGCAAAAGTGACATCTACATAAACGATAAATATTGGGCAAAAAAAAACGGCTCACAAGAGCCGCAATCACAATAGTGTGGTTGGAAAAAACTTACGGGTAGGAAGTATCCAAACAATCAGGTTTAACAACTAAGCATTCGCTTATAAACCATCATATGAGGATAAAAATCCCGTACGACCTGTAGGTGAGCCGCACGGGGTTACAACAGCCACAAAGTGACCAAACTTGTAAAACGGTTGGGACTAACGATTAAAACTGTTCTTCTTCAGTAGAGCCCGTTAGCGCTGTTACTGACGATTTACCGCCTTGAATACACGTTGTCACTTGATCAAAGTAACCTGTACCCACTTCTTGCTGGTGCGATACGAAGGTATAACCTTTCTTAGCCGCAGCAAATTCAAGCTCTTGTACTTTTTCAACATAATGCTTCATGCCTTCACCACGTGCATAGTCATAGGCTAAATCGAACATGTTGTACCACATGTTATGAATGCCCGCTAACGTGATGAACTGATACTTATAACCCATGTTAGACAGCTCTTGCTGGAATTTAGCAATCGTTACATCATCTAAATTCTTCTTCCAGTTGAACGAAGGTGAACAGTTATAAGCTAATAGTTGATCGGGGTATTTTGCATGAATGGCATCAGCAAATTTCTTCGCTTCTTCAAGACAAGGTTTAGCCGTTTCACACCAAATTAAATCAGCATAAGGAGCATAAGCAAGACCACGTGAGATTGCTTGGTCTAAACCAGCTCGAACACGGTAGAAACCTTCGTTAGTACGTTCACCGGTAACAAATTCACGGTCATATTCATCACAATCAGAAGTCATTAAATCAGCAGCATTAGCATCAGTACGTGCAATAACTAAGGTATCAACGCCACTAACATCTGCCGCTAAACGTGCAGCAACTAACTTTTGCACCGCTTCTTGGGTTGGCACTAAAACTTTACCGCCCATGTGACCACACTTCTTAACAGACGCTAATTGGTCTTCAAAGTGAACACCTGCAGCACCAGCATCAATCATCGACTTCATTAGTTCAAATGCATTCAATACACCACCAAAACCGGCTTCTGCATCAGCAACGATAGGTAGGAAATAGTCAGTGTAATTGTCATCACCAGGATTTACTTCTTTGCCCCATTGAATCTGGTCAGCACGGCGAAATGAGTTATTAATACGGCTCACAACAGCAGGTACTGAGTTTGCTGGGTAAAGTGATTGGTCTGGATACATAGTGCCCGCTAAGTTAGCGTCAGCAGCTACCTGCCAGCCTGATAAGTAAATCGCTTCTATTCCCGCTTTTGCTTGTTGTACAGCTTGACCACCAGTAAGTGCGCCCAGTGAGTTTACGTAGCCTTTTTTAGCGCCGCCGTTAACCAGTTCCCACAATTTTGCAGCACCCATTTTAGCAATGGTATTTTCTGGCACAACAGAGCCACGTAATGCGACAACTTCTTCAGCAGTAAAAGGACGCTTAACCGATTTCCAACGTGGATTTTCAGCCCAATCTTTCTTAATTACATCAACCTGTTGCTGACGAGTAAGTTGTGTAGTCATAGTGTCGATCCTTACTGTATGAGGGTGGCAAAGTGAATCATTCAACTTTGCCTAATTCAGTAGTGTTGTAATTAATATAGTTATCCGACATTACGCCGTTAACAGTTCATATCCTGGTAATGTTAAGAAATCGACTAGCTCATCAGAGGTAGTAATTTGTTCAAATAATGCTGCCGCTTTGGCGAACTCACCTGCTTTAAAGCGCTCTGCACCAAGTTCCTCTTTCACGTTGGCCATTTCTTCTTTCAACATGTCTTTAAACAATGCTTTAGTGACCAGTTTGCCGTTGGATAAACTTTTACCATGCTGGATCCATTGCCAAATAGAAGTGCGCGATATTTCAGCCGTGGCAGCATCTTCCATCAAACCGTAAATCGGTACGCAACCATTGCCCTGGATCCACGCTTCGATGTACTGCAACGCAATACGAATGTTCAAACGCATGCCTGCTTCAGTTCGCTCGCCTTGACAAGGCTCAAGTAACTCGCTGGCTAAAATAGGTGCATCGACATCACGAGTAATGTGTAATTGATTGGTTCTATCGCCACCGATGTAATCATTGAAAATTTTCATTGCGGTGTCGGCTAAACCAGGATGTGCGACCCAAGTACCGTCATGGCCATTGCGAGCCTCTAACTCTTTATCGCCACGCACTTTTTGCAGTACCAGTTCGTTAGTCGCTTCATCTTTAGCAGGAATAAATGCTGCCATACCGCCCATGGCCAGTGCGCCACGTTTATGGCAAGTTTTTATCAATAGACGTGAATAAGCACTTAAAAATTTAGTATCCATCGTTACCGCTTGACGGTCGGGTAGTACACGGTCCGGATAGTTCTTTAAGGTTTTGATGTAGCTGAAGATATAATCCCAACGACCACAATTAAGCGCGACAATGTTTGAACGAAGTTCATAAAGAATCTCTTCCATTTCAAATACCGCAGGTAATGTCTCAATTAAACAAGTACATTTAATCGTGCCAGGCTGTAAGCAAAAACGCTCTTCTACAAAGGCAAACATTTTTGCCCACCAACGCGCTTCCACATGGCTTTCTAACTTAGGAATATAAAAGTAAGGTCCAGATTTTTTAGCTAACAGCTGACGATAATTATGGTAAAAGTACATAGCAAAATCGACTAACCCACCAGGAATAGGTTTGCCTTTGTATTCAATGTGCTTTTCAATAAGATGCAAACCACGTACACGAGCAATTAACACTGCAGGGTCAGGGTTTAACGAATAATGCTTACCGGTTTCAGGAACGGTTAGTTCAATATCGCCACGAACGGCATCACGAAGGTTAATTTGTCCTTCGACAATTTTTTGCCAACTCGGTGCTAATGAATCCTCAAAGTCGGCCATAAACACTTTTACATTGGCGTTTAAAGCATTGATGATCATTTTACGGTCAACGGGGCCAGTAATTTCAACACGTCTGTCGGTGAGATCATCAGGCATGCCACGGATAGTCCAATCACCACCACGTATTGCACGAGTTTCAGGTAAAAAATCAGGCAACTCACCATTATCAATACGAGCTTGTTTTTGTTTACGCTTAGCTAATAGCTCAGGTACTTCATCAACAAATTTTGCACATAACGAATCAAGGAAAGCCACAGCGCCAGAGTTAAAAACGTCTTCTTGGCCGTTGACAGTGGGACCAATAAACGTGAGATCGGTTTTAATCGAATCATCAGCATTTGCTGTGGACTTACTGTATTGAGCTACTAATTGTTCTGCCGTCATAATAATGGCTCCCTAAATGCTGTCTGTTTTGATATCGGTTGTCATGCTTCACTGTGTAGTGGCGTTATCTACTGTCTACTTATCACGCTTATCTATACCAACTCATCGGCGTATATATTCGCGTTCAAATAAACCATTTCTAATAACATTTAACTGAAGCTGACTGTTTACCAAAAACTTTCAAATGTCTGTTTCGTACTAAAAACTAACCAAAAACGTTTGTAATTGCAACAGTCTTCACTTTACCAAAACGACTTAAAAACCAGTGTTGCAGATCACATAAAATGGTCTTACCAACCGAGAAATACATACTTAAATAAATGATATTAAACACAATAATAAAATAGAGCTTATACTTTAAATTGGCCATCTGAAATTCATCTTACCAATTGACCGGTAAATGATTATGGTAAAAAAGCTTGTAACATAATTACTTGATGTAAAGCTATGTTTACTGAACTTTAGTCTATGCTATTGAATTAAACAATTTTGTAACGTTTCTAGCTTACCTAAACGTAACAAGGTTTTAATCTTTAAAAACAGATAGTTAAAACTAGGTAATTAATCACTAAATTTAAACAACTGTTTTAAATTTACGTTTACGTAAACGGAATAAAATAAGCCGCCGCAACGGCTTAAAATGTGAGTTACGTCACCCGATCAACAAGCTCAAGTAGATTGGTTTTATTTAAATAAAATTCAATTTTTTTAAAAATAATTGAAAGAACTTCATAAATGGGGCAATAGAGAACCAAAATGGTGCAGCAACAAGTAACAAACGGTGATCTGCTCTGGGCGGAATATGCCAATAATAACCAAGCTTCGCTCACAGTATGTTAATTGTCGTTTATTGATAAATAGTTAATGATTCAGCTCTAGCTCAAATAGAGTGGCCAACAAGGTAACGCAAACGGTGATGAGTGTATGGAGTTAACACATGTTGTAAGTGATAAATGAGACGGACATAGCGTTAGCATTTGTGGCGGAGGATTTTACCTTGAAGCAATTTGGTGCAGACCATAAATGCATAATATTAACTCAGAATAAAAGATGGGGTTGCGCGATAAAAAGAGATTGTTTCAAATCTGCACTATCCAACTTACTCGTTGCTCGACTAACAAGGCGCAGTTATAGCGTGTCTGTGATAAATTAATAGCGCAAATTACACTGATAAAAAAGCTTTGATTAACTTTCCTTGTCCAGTGCACTGTAACGTTCACAACTGTCGTAGTGTCAGCGTTTAGCTGCTATCACAAGCTGGTTTAGCATATGTTGATTTACTTTACTCAAGGTAATACACGGGAGGGATATACAGTCAGCTAGAGGGTTATCGTTATTTGATGGCGTCGTTATAACAGATGACGCAATTTCGACCGTTATGTTTAGCCTTATAAAGCGCTAAATCGGCACGGCGAATTAACGGGTCGAGGCTTAGGTCATCCTTATCGACGCTACTCACACCACAACTCACTGTGACAGTAAAATCGTGCCCTGAGAAACGGGTGTTAATATTGGCAACGGCATGGCGAACCTGTTCGGCAAATTCAACCGCGATATCTTCAGTTTGCTTTGGCATAAAAATAGCAAACTCTTCCCCACCCATTCGGGTAAATATATGGGTCGGCTTTAACATTTCACCAATCACATGTGTGACCTTTTTTAATACCCAATCGCCCGTAGCATGACCATATTGATCATTAATGTTTTTAAATAAGTCTAAATCCATCAACAGCACAGAAAATGACTCGCCAAGCATTTGAGCTTGAATAAATTCATTTTCTGCCATTTCTTGCCCTGTACGGCGATTAAAGATACCTGTTAATCCATCTCGCTGCGCTTGCTTCATAAATTGATTACGCTGCATCCAAGCAGATATTAATAACAATAATAAACCAACAGAAAGCCCAACTAATAATGTTGAAAACATAATCGATGAACTTTTCTCTTTCATGAATAAATCTTTTTGTTTCATCAAAAGTTCATGGTCTTGAATTAAGCTGGTATTCTCACGATTTTTTTCAACGCTATCAAAGCGGGCCATTTGGTAGGCATTTTCTTTTACTTTCTGTTCATCAAGTAATTGCTGACCAAGTGCAGAAGCAACAACTTGATATTGGTATGCTTTATCGAACTGACCACGTTTACCCGCAATTAAAGACAGTATTTCGCTAACACGTTTTTTTACCTGCATATTACTGGGCTTATTGGGTAAAGCATTAACTAACTGCGCAAACATATCGGCTTGCTGATAATCACCCAGATGGAAATATATCGAGCTCAAATAAGACTGTATTTCATTAATCTCAATTTGAAATTTAAACTTCTGGTAGCGCTCTAAAGCCACTAGATAAAATGGTTCTGCTTCAGCATATAAGCCCTTATCAAACAAAACATTACCTTGCCCCTTAATTGACATAATCTCAATCAATGGAAAACCATGATTTTTACAATAAAGTTGAGTGTCTTTAAAGAACGTCTCGGCTTGATCAAAGTGGGCTAGCTTTAAATGAGCAACTGAGTGATATAACATCGAAAAACATTCACTTTTTGGGTCTTTACCTTGGTTTAAACTCAGTGCTAATTGCGCGATACGTAGCATTTCCTCATAAGCATTAAGCTGTAAATACACATTCATCAAGCGAATATAGGACATTATTTTGATACTTTGATCTTGATAACTGTCGATACGAGAAAGGTTATCCTCTAAAAGAGCAAAAGCTTTTTGATAATTACTCAAGCCGATATTTGCAGTGATTTTCAATAAATAAATATTGGTGAGTTCTTCACCAAGTGGTCCGTATGTCAGTGCTTCATCGAAAGCTTTATCTGCTTCGACAAAATGACCTAAATAAAGATCTTTTGTACCTAGCAACATATACAGACGGCTATGCTGTGGTGAGGTGAGTAACGATTCAGAGGATAACGCGGTATCAATCTTTTCAATGGCATAACCAATATCAGTCTTCAAAGATTGTTCAATAGTGTCGAGTTCTTTATCATAATCGATGTTGTCAGCTATCGCCGCGCGGCTAAAAAGCAACACGATGATAATAAAAAAACACATCAATATTTGAGGCAAAAAATAATTACTCTGTCGGATTACTTATAATCATATACATGGCCATTTCTTTATCACCAGACAACTGGCTAACACGTGCTTTATCTCCTGACATCACAGCTTCAATCTCTTCTTGTGTTAATCCATTTGATTTCATTACACCACGTGGATCAAGCTTATATGCTTCCAATAAAGCGGCGTCCGTTCCAAGCTTAGTAAAAAATGTATTCATGTTAGACATATCGTAACCTTATATTCTAGATTATATTTGTAATTAGCGACTTAAATTTACATCTATGTGATTATCATTTGTAACAACTTTAACTTTACTGGGTCGTTCCGTCGACATAAAACGTCGTAACCAATTGTTTTATCGAAAATCTCTACACAAAATTGCCCATTAACATCTTTTTATCAATAAAAACTGTATCAATTTCGCTAAGATTGAATCATTTACATCCAATAATCACCATTAATAGCTTGTCGATAAAAGTACGGCGGTTTAAAGCATACTATTACTTTATTACCTCATTTGTGAACAGCCATAAAAATACTTAGCCAATATCTGCTTCGGCGATACCTAATTTGGCTAACATCTCATGGTTAAGCGTCATTGGACGCGCTGGAGGAATTAACAATGTGCTAATCGTCGTTAGTTTAGCCTCTGGCAATACATATAACGGCATGCGCTCTATAACAGGTGATTGAAATGGCAAATTTGCTGCTTCATATATAATCACTTCATGATTCAGCGGATACCACTGATTTAAGTGTTCAACCAAAATCTGTAATTTATCTTTAGTGCTACTAAATTGAGTTAAGGTATGTTCACCCGCAAGAGCAATCTGCCAAAGTAAAAGATGCGTTGTAGGATCCGGAACGTGGTGATAAAGCATGAACTGAGTCGCTTCAAAGCTTTGATGACCACTATTGCCTGGGTCAATGCCTAAATCAGCCCACAAACAAGCTTCAGCTGAAATACCCGGTAACATGCTAGCGTCCAAACCTTCACTACGGGCCTGTTTAATCGACCAATGCGCTACGCAAGCAAATACCCCAGGATGGCCATATAAGGCACATACAACTAACTTGCCTAAGCGAACTTCGTCTAAGATAGCATCAACCATTTCGGCATAAGTATCACGACGATTTTTTACCTCATCGTGTTGAGCATAATAAGGTTGAAGCGAGCGAACATCTGAATTAAGCGACATTAACCAACGTTCAGAAAAACCATCGGGCACTAACGAAAAGACCACATCAGCATGCTCTATATAACTCAAACTTAATGCACCTATTTGCCCTGCAAGCTGTAATCCCGTGCCAACACAAACAAGGTTACCTTTCTTTGCACTGGTTAATGTTGCTATCGGTGATTGTTGTCTCGTCATCGTGGTTTCTTATTTTGAAATAATTACAACGCAAAATAAAAGCATAAAATAAAATTATCAATAACTTATGCATTAATAGCACTTGACATTATTAAACGTTAACTAGGGCATCTAAATCATAAATTGAGCAACATCCTACCAACATTTTTTGTACAATGTTAAATAAAAATGAAAATTTACTCTAAATTTATTTATCGAAGAAAATCGAACTTCAACCGCTAAATTGACTCAAAACCACAACATCTTCTAATAGACCCTTGTCAGCATAGGGACTGCTTGGGTATGATGACCGACAGAATTTAGGAAGTAGCGCAGACAATGATAAACAAAAAACAAAGTCTTACCCTTGTAAGCGCAGTAGCGCTTTCATTATCTCTTAGCGGATGCAGTGTGTTTGATTGGTTGATTTACAAGCCAGATGTGCCACAAGGCAACTACATGGAAACACAGCAAGTTGAAAAACTTCGTGTCGACATGACTAAAGAGCAAGCAGAATATATTTTAGGTCGTCCAGTATTGCGCGACAGCTTCTCCGATGACACTTGGTATTATGTGTACCATTTTAAAAGTGGTCGAGATGCTAGTATTACTCATAAAGAGTTGATCATTCACTTTAATGGCGACAAGATTTCAAGTGTTGCTGGTGATTATGACCTAAGTGCAGAATTTAATACTCCACTTGATGAAAGCTCGTTGCCGTCAGTTAACGAACAGGATCTTAAGCCTTTATTACCAGAAGTTCGTCCAGATGCGAAACCTTTAGTTGAAGAGCTACGTCCTGCGTTAAAAAACCAGGCCGAAAATGATAATGATAATGCACCAACATAAGCCACACGATAACATGTGATTTATGCCAATAAAAAAGCAGGACCTCTAACGAGAGTCCTGCTTTTTTATTATATAACCACCTAAAAACTTAATCCATCACCTTACTAATGGTAAGTTAATTGACTTTAGCACCGGTGATTTTATTAATACGACCTTCATCTTTGGCTTTTTCGGCACGTTTGCGACGAACATCTTTAGGATCTGCAATTAACGGGCGATATATTTCAACACGTTGCCCAGGAACGAGTACCTCATCATGTTTGGCCTGGCGACTAAACACCCCAAGCTTAACCTCTTCAAGGTTAATCTCCGGAAAAAATTTAACAATATCACTTTGCTTAACGGCTTCAATGAATGTAGTGCCTGGCGACACCATCACCGAAATAATTTTCTGCTGTTTTGGCAATGCATAAATAACATCTACCGAGAACTTTTCTGTTTCATTAATCACGATAAATCACCTTTGCCCTGTCAGTAAATGCCATTACCATCGACGACATCAAATCTTTAAACACTTTGCCAAACGCCATATCAACCAGCATGTTTGAAAATTCGAAGTCTAAATCAAATTCAACTTTACAGGCATCTTCGGTAAGCTCAGTAAATTTCCACAAGCCATGCATATACTTAAACGGGCCATTTTCCAATTCAAGTGAAATCGATTTAGCTTGGATCACTTGATTGCGGGTGGTAAATGTTTTACTGATCCCCGCCTTACTAACATCAACCGACGCCACCATGGTTTGACCATCAAACTCAAGCACCTTACCACCGACACATCCCGGTAGAAAAGCATGATACGATTCAACATCATTGACTAAATCATACATCTGTAAGGCACTAAATCTAACCAGCATACTTTTGGAAATCTTGGGCATCTGACATCACTATCGTTAATACAATAGTGCGATTTTATCACGTTAAATAAAAAAGGCATCTCCGAGAGCGTTAAATCACGTTGGAAATAACACAATCACCAAGAAACTGGGTATAATCGTTGAAATATCAAAAATCTCCCCCATATCTATTAGTTAATAGTATTAGCATAATAGAGTTTATCAAATGGGCTCACTGCGGGTTGTCCAGCACCATCCTTCAGGTCAATAACGGCAATCAGAACGGTAATAATAATGGTAAAAAAGAAATCAGCAAACGCCTCAGCGAGCATCGCACGCAATAAACGCGCGACCTTTGAATACCGCATAGAAGACAAAATCGAAGCGGGATTACAACTTATGGGCTGGGAAGTTAAGTCCATTCGCATGGGTAAAGTAAATTTATCTGATTGTTATGTCTATATTAAAGAGGGTGAAGCCTTTATGCATGGTTGTACTATTCAACCACTTAATACCGCTTCAACCCATGTAATATGCGATCCAATCAGAACCAAAAAACTGCTATTAAAGCGCAGTGAAATTGACAAACTTGCCGGCCTAATTGAGCGTCAAGGCTACACCCTCGTACCATTATCAATGTACTGGCGCAAAGGTGCTTGGGTAAAAGTCGAAATTGGCTTAGGTAAAGGTAAAAAAGATCACGATAAACGTGAAGATACCAAAGAACGTGAGTGGAAAATTGAAAAAGCTCGCGTAATGAAAAAAGACAAAGAAAACGCTTAATCTCGTTAGTAGGCCACTGAAACGATTAAAATTGATAAGTTGTTATTGAACATAGGCCTATAACGAACAGATAGTGAACAAACGATTATATTTTGTTAATGGATACTAGGTATTCATCTAACAAAGCGTTATAGTTAACTCAATTGGGGGCGATTCTGGATTCGACAGGATTCACGAAACCCAAGGAGCATGTCGAGGGGCGGTTGGCCTCGTAAAAAGCCGCACCGTTATAGTTGCAAACGACTCTAACTACTCTCTAGCAGCTTAGGCTAGCTAGCCATCAACCACACGTTTCGCACGTGGACAGTGGATCCTGATGGTCATATTACAGTGTGCTAGCGAGGGAACTCCGTCCGGGGGTGAACCGCGAAACAGTACCGGACTCACCAAGTAGCATCCTGTCTTTCGGAGACTGCTTGGTTAAATAAAAGAGAGACTAAACATGTAGTGCCGAGGATGTAGGCTTTCTGGACGCGGGTTCAAGTCCCGCCGCCTCCACCAATTAAAGGAACGAAGACGTCTTAGGACGTCTTTTTTTCTGTCTGTAAAACACCAAAATCAATGACTTACGTTAAATCCAGCTCCATTTGTGTACGATAACGTTTGTTGAAAACCGGAACTTTTAGTAACATCAGAAGTAACATCGGCAAATACATAGCCGTTTCGATGTTACTAAAACCACAATTTAGGCCTATAACTGTCAATAATTTATAGGTTTACATTTATTAGTAACATCGCTTTAATCACTCAGGTCAGTGTTACTAAGGATGGTGTTACTATGGCAAGACTCGCAAAGCCCCTTTCAGATACAGAAATCAAAAATGCTAAAGCAAAAGACAAAGAATATAACCTGGCAGACGGTGCGGGGTTGCAGTTAAGGGTAAAGCCTAACGGTTCTAAGCTTTGGCTTCTCAATTACGTCAATCCAATTACCAAGAAAAGACAAAACCTAAGTTTTGGCTCATATCCTGATATTTCTCTTGCTGATGCACGTAAACTCGCACAAGAAGCTAGAACGCTCATCGCGTTAGATACAGACCCCAAACAACATAAAGCTGATGAGCTAGCTGCAAAAGCGGCACTCACTGAACATACTTTTGAGATAGTCGCTCTACAATGGTTTGAAGCTAAGAAAGAATCCATAACTCTTGACCATGCTGATTCAACATGGCGCTCTTTCAAGCTGCACTTACTCCCTGCTTTAGCTAAAACTCCGATCAGCCATATCACTGCGCCGATGGTTATTAAAGTATTAAGGCCTGTTGAAGCAAAAGGTAACCTCGAAACTGTTAAGCGATTAAGCCAACGCATAAACGAAGTCATGATATACGCCGTCAATACGGGCCTTATTCATGCAAATCCTTTATCCGGTATTAAGTCGGTATTCAAAAAACCACGCAAAGAACACCTTGCAGCACTAAAACCAAATGAATTACCTGAGTTAATGCTGACTATTGCGAACGCCAGTATTAAAAAAGTCACCCGCTTTTTAATTGAATGGCAATTGCATACCATGACTCGGCCGAATGAAGCCGCAGCAGCACGATGGGATGAAATTAATTTTGATGACCGGTTATGGTTGATTCCGGCAGATAAAATGAAAATGCGCCGTGATCATGTTATCCCCCTTACCGACCAAACGATTGCGCTACTTGAAGCTATTAAGCATTTCAGCGGTCACAGAGAGTATATTTTTCCTGCTGAGAGAAACCCTAAAACACATTGTAATGTACAAACAGCAAACGCTGCATTAAATCGAATGGGGTTAAAGGGCCGCACCACCGCACATGGCCTCCGTTCGCTAGCAAGTACAACACTCAATGAGCAAGGGTTTGATGCTGACCTTATCGAAACAGCATTAGCACATATTGATAAAAATCAAATACGTAGTGCTTACAATAGAACAGACTACTTAGAACGCCGCAGAGTAATGATGAGTTGGTGGAGTGAATACATTATCCAAGCTGCTAATGGCAACGTTAGCTTAATTGGTATGAAAAATCTCAGAGTAGTTTAGGAATAAATATGCTTCTAGATAATAAAAAGTGGCTGAACTCAAAAGGTTTTAGCGATACTGACATCGATTCAATAATTAAACATTGCCAGAACTATCCAGCAGGTGAGAAAACATATAACGAACAACTTAGACGTCTCAGAACAGCAAAAAAACACTTTCAAGATGGCCTTACTCAAATTAAGGCTGTTGCAAACTCATTTCCAATCATAATGTCTGATATTGATGTGATTTATACTCAATTAGCTAACGGTAATAATCAAAATAACCTCAGAGTAAACGCCCCATTAATACTTAATGACACTAAAAATGATGAATTACAAAGCTTGATTGTTAAATTAGAGCAAGTCATACAATCCATATCTATTGCAGCAACGCCACCGAAGAGTGCTTTAATAGGCAACTGTACTGAGCCACCAATAGAGCTAAAACTAACAACAGGAAAAGGCCAACTAATTAATCAATTACACAATGTATGGCTTCAAAAAGATAATAAGATAACCATTAGTGATACATCAGATTTTGTGACTTTCCTGGCCATAGTTTTTGACGACAATATGGAAAATGCATCAAAATGGAAAAGTGCCTTCGACAGAATATGCCTAAATAAATTTCCAAAGTTAGAATAACTCAAGTTTGAATTGACTAGATAAAAGTGATCAATTCAAACCTCAAATTTACCACTAGAACATCCAATATAGCCCTGTAATAGCCAATTAACATTTTTACAGGAATCTATATTATGAACACATCAAACAATATGCGTATCATTCGCAAACCAGAAGTACTATCGATTTTAGCCATTAGTAAAAGTACGCTTCATGAGCGAATTAACGATGGCTTCTTGCCGCCACCAATAAAGCTTGGCGAAAGAGCTGTTGGTTGGCTTGAAAACGAAATACAGCAGACTCTCAAAGCTATGGCTGCCGGTATACAAGATGATTTACTTGCTGACTATATTGTAACACTCGTAAATGCTCGAAAAGTCGCTTGGGATGAACTGAGAAGATAGATAATAGGTATCTATTTAAGTGGTGAGGGTGCTTCCCTCAACCACTTGAATATATTACTAAAAAATTATAACAGACAATACTGGAAAATATTGATAGGTTTTTAACCCCCAAAAATGAAAATAATATGAGCAGAAAAGTCAGGCCGTGTATGTTGTTGCAGCTAAACTGACCCTGAATATTAGGGGGGATCTTAATAATATCTGTCTTTCTTTTTAATTAAGAAATTGAATCAAGCCTCTGGTAAAAACATATGCACATATCGATAGCAGACTTTTACTCATACAAAGGAAATCAATGGAAAGTTAATAATCGACCATCAGGCTGTTATACACCAATACTTAAATCATCATTTGAACAAATCTTTAACTTTCAAAGTCATCATTTAAAATTAATGGCTATTCGCTATGATCTTCACCAACCTAGCTATGTCCTGCTTAATAAGCAAATTACTGTTTTCTTCAGACGATTATCAAAGCAACTCAAAGCAAAGTACAAGATACACCGTTTAGGTTATATATGGGTACGCGAGCAAGAAAAAGCAAAATCACCTCACTATCACATCGTGCTACTTTTAGATGGTAAAAACATCATGTACCCAGGCTGGGTTAATATTATCAGCAAACGTATTTGGTCTGAACTCGGTGGTTTTATTTATTATCCAAGACATCAATATTACAAAATACAGCGTGGTGATAATAAAAATATGGCAAGACTATTGTATCGGGTTAGCTATTTCGCTAAAGCGAGAGGCAAAAGAAAAAAGCCACCACAAACCAAAAACTATGGTACAAGCCGAATAGAGTTTAACCCTAAACCCACCAACAAAAGGTTTACAGGTTATTATTAAGACTAAAATTCGCTGTGACAATGCCTTTGACTAAGGCTTTAATCATATCAAAAATTGCATGAAATTGACTTTATCACGAGCAAAAAAATATTGAAGTATGTTATTGTTCAATATACAAAACCAATCTCCCCGCCTAACGAATAATACAGACACATCTTGTTATCGCTAGGTTAAAAACCCATAAAATCAGTAGGATAGACATGAGTAGTTTAAAATCAATTTTGGAGCAATTTAGAGACGCTTCACATACTGAAAGAGAAAAAGGAAATTATTTCGAAGAACTCATTTTGACCTATTTCAAATATGAAGCTACCTACAGAGATCTTTATAGTGATGTTTGGCTTTATGCCGATTGGGCCAAAATCCAAGGCATAGACTCAAGAGATGCGGGAATTGATTTAGTTGCCAAAACAACGGGTACGAACGAGTTCCACGCTATTCAATGTAAATGCTACGCTGAAGATTACCGTCTTCAGAAAAAAGATATCGATAGCTTTTTCACCGCTTCCGGTAAGAGTATTTTTTCAAGACGAGTTATTGTTGCTACAACAAATAACTGGAGCGTTCATGCTGAGGCTGCTCTTGTTGATCAAGTTCCTCCGGTAACAAAAATCGACTTAGCTGATTTAGAAAGTAGTCAAATTGATTGGTCGAAATATAAGCCTAATGAAGCACCAATATTCAAGAAGAAATTTGAACCTAAACCTCATCAAATAACAGCTATAAGAAATGTAATAAATGGTTTAAAAACTGCCGATAGAGGTAAACTGATTATGGCTTGCGGCACTGGTAAAACGTTTACCAGTCTACGTCTAGCGGAACAACAAGCTGGTAAAGGTGCAAAAGTATTATTCTTAGTTCCTAGCTTATCATTATTGTCTCAAACACTTACAGAATGGACCCAGCAATCAGAAGTGCCATTACATAGTTTTGCTGTTTGTTCAGATAGTGACATAGGGAAAAAACGAAACAAAAGTGATGATGTGGTGCAAACTTTTGTGCATGAACTTCGTTATCCAGCAACTACAGAAGCAGACAAATTAGCAAGAGAATTTCAGATAAAACATGATGACACTCATATGAGTGTCATTTTCTCTACTTACCATTCAATTGCCGTTATAAACAAAGCCCAAAAAGAGCATGATCTTTCAGAATTTGATCTAATTATTTGTGATGAAGCACATCGCACAACAGGATCTACATTCGATGATGAAGAAGAAAGTGCTTTTGTAAGAGTTCATGACCAAAATTTTATCTCTGCAAAAAAACGTCTCTATATGACGGCAACCCCTCGCCTTTATGGTAATGCGGCTAAAGCCACAGCAGAAAAAGACAGTGTTACTTTATGCTCAATGGATGATGAAAATCTATATGGGAAAGATCTGCACATAATTTCGTTCTCGGAAGCTGTTCAGAGGGATTTGCTTTGTGATTATAAAGTTATCGTACTAACAATTGATGAGGCCCATATTAGTCGTCGTATTCAGAGTCTGCTTAAAGATGAAAATAATGAATTGAAAGTCGATGATGCGGCAAAAATTATAGGTTGTTGGAAAGCTCTTAGTAAACAAGGTACTCAGGAAGATTTATCGGATGATTTAAGGCCAATGCAGAAAGCTGTAGCATTTTGCCAAGTCATCGAACCACAAAGTACCTCAAAGCGGAAATCAACTAAACACAAAGTCAGCTCTAAAAATATTGCTTCAGTATTTCAGGCTGTAGTTGATGCATATCAAGAAGGGACTGAATATGAGGATGGATTAGTTTGTGAGGCAGAACACATCGATGGAAGCATGAATGCCTCTGAAAAAGGAGAAAAATTAACTTGGTTAAAAGAGAAAACTGATGAAAATATATGTCGAATACTAAGTAATGTTAGATGTTTATCTGAAGGTGTTGACGTTCCAGCACTAGATGCTGTGCTTTTTTTAACGCCAAGGAATTCACAAGTTGATGTGGTACAGTCTGTTGGCCGAGTGATGAGAAAATCACCAGGAAAAACTAGAGGTTACGTAATATTACCAGTGGTTGTTCCTACAGGAATGGAGCCTGAAGAAGCTTTAAACGACAATCAAGTTTTTAAAGTTGTTTGGGATGTTCTACAAGCATTAAGGTCACATGATGACCGATTTGATGCAATGATAAATAAATTGGATTTAATAGGAAAAGCGCCCTCAAAAATGGAAGTTATTTCCATTACCGACAAAATTCAACCTAAACAAAAAGCTAAATCAAATAAAAAAGCAGGTAAAGGCGATTTTATAATTGGCTCTAAACGTGATGGCAGAACAAAAGCAGGCACTGAACACGACAAAACTCAAATGGGTTTCGATTTCCAAGTCAGTGAAGTTGAAAGAGCACTTTATGCTCAAGTTGTAAAAAGATGTGGGAATAGAAGGCATTGGGAAGAATGGGCCAATGACATTGCCAAAATTGCAGACACTCACATTCTGCGAATCAAAACTATTGTTGAAAATCCTGATAATGTCAAAGAAGCAAAAGCATTTCACGGTTTCGTTGAAGAATTAAGGGATGACCTTAATACCGCGATATCAGAGGCTGAAGTGATTGAAATGCTAGCTCAGCATCTTATAACTAAGCCTGTATTTGATGCATTATTTAAAGATCATAGCTTTGCTACTAATAACCCTGTTTCTCTTGCTATGCAGGATGTATTAAACCTCTTAAATGAACACAATATAGATAAAGAAGCAGATACGTTAGAACAATTCTATGAAAGCGTTAAAATGCGTGCAGATGGAATCGATGATGCTTCTGCTAAGCAAAAAATCATTGTCGAACTTTATGATAAATTTTTCAGAAATGCATTCCCCAAAATGACTGAAAGATTAGGGATTGTATATACCCCAGTAGAGGTGGTCGACTTTATTATTCATAGTGTTAATGACCTACTTCAACAAGAGTTTGGTCAAACTCTTGGTTCTAAAGGTGTGCATATTCTTGATCCATTTACGGGTACGGGGACTTTTATTACTCGATTACTCCAAAGCGGTTTAATTACAAATGAACAACTTGAATATAAATATAGAAACGAGATCCATGCGAATGAGATTGTGCTTCTAGCTTATTACATAGCTGCTATTAACATTGAAGCTGTTTACCATAGCTTGGTTGGCAACCAGGATGATGATGGCGATTTAACCCATTATGAGTCATTTAAAGGTATTTGTTTGACTGATACTTTTCAGCTATATGAAAAAGACGACCTTATCCAAGAACGCTTATCAGATAATAGCCAGCGTAGAATTCGCCAGAAAAATCTTGAAAATATTCAGGTTATTATAGGTAATCCTCCATACTCAGCAGGGCAAACAAACGCCAATGATAATAATCAAAACTTAGCATATATAAAACTCGATGAAGGTATTCGAAATACTTATGCTGCATATTCAACAGCAACTAACAAAAATGCATTGTACGACTCTTATATCAGAGCTATTCGTTGGGCCAGCGACCGTATTGAAAACAAAGGTATCGTTGGTTTTGTAACCAATGCAGGGTTTCTAGAAGGTAATACCGCTGATGGTATAAGGAAGTGCCTAGCAGAAGAATACAGTAATATTTACGTATTTCACTTAAGAGGTAATCAAAGAACTTCGGGTGAGTTATCACGAAAAGAAGGAGGTAAAATTTTCGGAAGTGGTAGCCGAGCGCCTATAGCAATATCGATTCTAGTAAAAAATCCTAATTCAGAAGAATCAGGTAAGATTTTTTGGCACGATATAGGTGACTATTTATCCCAAAGTGAAAAACTTAATATTGTTGAACATTTTGGCAGTATTAATGGGATTACAAAAAGCAATCAATGGACTGAAATTACTCCAGATAAATATCATGACTGGGTGAATCAACGTGATGACAGCTTTTATGATTTTATACAAATCGGCGATAAGAAAGACAAACATAATTCTTCATTATTTATAAACTATTCTCGTGGATTAGAGACTGGTAGAGATACATGGATTTATAACTTCTCTAAATCTTTAGAAACAAGAAATATCACAAATATGATAAGATTTTATAACAATGAGGTTGAAAGGTATTCTTCTTCACCTAACAAAAATATGATTGAAATCAATGATTTTGTTAATGCTAATCCAAAAAAAATAAGTTGGACAAGAGATTTAAAGAAGAGCCTTGAGCAAGGGAAAAAGTATTCTTTTGAACAAAATGGAGTACAGAAGTCAATTTATAGACCTTATTCAAAGTGTTGGAGTTATTACAATAAAAATCTTTGTTCGTATTTAAATCAATTATCTAAAATATTCCCGAATGAGAAGAGTGAAAATAGAGTTATTTATCTTAATGGTATTGGCAATGGAGGTAAATCGGCGTCGGCAATTATGGTTGATGTTATTCCGGATTTAAATATGCAACATTCTGGAGGTCAAGGTTTTCCACTTTACATTTACGAGCAAGACTCTGAAAATAAGATAAAAAAAGTATCTGGTATCTCTTCTTATGGTTTAGAGCACTTTAAAACTTTTTATAACAACTCTAAAATCACTGAAGAAGATATTTTCTATTATGTTTATGGTTTGTTACATTCAGAAGAATATTTTGTATTATATTCTGACAATTTAATAAGATCATTACCAAGAATTCCATGTGTAAAAGTAGAAGATGATTTTTGGTCTTATTCAAAAGCAGGCCGAGATCTAGCGGAACTTCATTTAAATTATGAATCAGTTGAATGTTATCCTGTTGTATTTGAATTGGGTGGTAAATCAAAAGAAGAGCTAACATCTGAAGATTATTATGTAACTAAAATGAAACAGGCTAAAAATGGGAAAGATAGAGATTTAACCACAGTTATTTACAATCAACACATTACAATCAAGGGTATACCGCCAGAAGCATATGAGTATGTTGTGAATAGTAAATCTGCCCTTGATTGGGTGATTGAACGCCAAGGTGTTTCTACAGATAAAGCTTCTGGTATCGTTAATGATGCCAATGACTGGGCAATTGAAACCATGGGTAATGCAAAATACCCATTAGAACTCTTTCAAAGAGTAATCACAGTCAGTTTGGAAACAATGAAAATAGTAAAAAACCTACCTAAACTTGATATTTAAGATGAATATACGCTGATTACTTTTTCTGTGGTCAGCGTTTTTGTAGTGGTCAAGTAATATTGGCCACGGTTTTAGAGTCATTCCAATATAAACGTTCTGACTCATTTGGCGTTAACCCACCATTATATTGATGGGGTCTAGTTTCACTGTAATATCCAGTGATGTAATTTGTGATCGCTTTGTCTGCTTCTGTAAAATTCCCATAGCCACTTGCGGGTACCCATTCAGATTTCAAACTTCTAAAGAAACGCTCCATTGGTGCGTTATCCCAACAATTCCCGCGACGACTCATGCTTTGCTCAATCTGAAGACGCCATAATAACTGTCTGAATTTCAAGCTTGTGTAATGTGAACCTTGGTCGCTGTGATATATCACATTCTCAGGTTTCCCCCTTAACTCAAATGCCATTTTCAAGGCTTTAGAGGTCAGCTCGCTGTCAGGCGATAATGACAAAGCCCACCCAACAGGTTTGCGGGAAAATAAGTCTAAAACAACGGCTAAATATGCCCAACGATTACCGACCCAAACATACGTCACATCGTCACATCGCCACACCACACTTGATCTGGTTGAGTTACTGCAAACTGTCGATTAAGCGTGTTTGGGATCGCTACATGCTCTTGTGCAGCTTTCCTATAAAAATGCTTAGGCTGCTGACAGCTTAATAATCCAAGCTTTCTCATTAGATTACGGGCTCGATAACGACTGAGATTAATCCCTTTGTTAGCCACTAATTGCGCTATCGTTCTAGCACCGGCTGAGCCATTACTAATACGATGCGCGGCCTTCACTTCACTGCATAAAATAGTAAAGTCAGCATCGATATGTTCTTTTCTTTTTAGCCAATATTTATAGCTACTTCGATGCACTTTGAATGCATTACAAATTGTGAGAATAGAGTGGCTCTGCTTGAGTGCGCTGATCAGCGTAAATTGTTCATTGAGTCTGACATCAAGAGAGCGGTAGCCTTTTTTAGAATAAGATTATGCTCCTCAAGACGGACTACCTGTTTCTTCAGTTCACGGATTTCAATTTGTTCAGGGGTAATGGGGGAGGCTTTTGGCGTGCCACCCTGGCGTTCTAGTTTTAACTGTCTCACCCATTTATCCATGGTTGATTTACCCACGTTCATCGCCTTTGCTGCTTCTATGATGCTATGGTTTTTATCGAGGACTTATTGGGCTGCTTCAAGTTTGAATTCAGCACTAAATGTTTTTCTGGTTATCGATCTCATGTGTTCACCTAAAGTCATGTACGAGGTAATAATATCAACTCTATTTAGATGGCCCAAATAACTATGCCACTCCTTTGAAGCCTCTTTGAAGCCTCTTTGAAGCCTCTTTGAAGCCTCTTTGAAGCCTCTTTGAAGCCTCTTTGAAGCCTGGTAAGTAAAAAGCAAGCTCTACTAATTGCAAAATAATTTTATCACTGAGCACTCAAAACTAATTAATTGATATTGGGATGAGCATACATTGAGTGATCACTGATGACTCACTGATCACTCACTGATGACTCACTGATCACTCACTGATGACTCACTGATCACTCACTGATGACTCACTGATGACTCACTGATGACTCACTGATCACTCAGTGAGTGCTCATCGTTTAAGACACAATAGTAACTGAGCTTAGTTATTGGCTTATGATACGCTTTGAACGTGCTTAAATATTATGATTAACTCGATTCACAAAAAACAGTGCTGGCTTACGCTGGATTAGCGCGGATATGGTCGGAACTTATTTTATAAATAACTCAACTAGAGATAACTTGAGCTGTAGGTGTGAAAATTACTTTTAGTAACACCAGAAGTAACATCAGAAACAACCAATGTATTAATAATCATTTACAAACAAATGGTTAAAGCTCCAATTCAGGTGACACCGCCACATCTGACCGGTTATTGTTGTTCCAAAAGTATATTGTTTAGCAATGCCCGATCGCATGCTTACCCAGTTGTCCTCCCCAAGTGCAATCACTTCCGTGACACGCTATAAACCCATCCATGCTATTGATTTTATAGCCTCCAGCCTCAGAGCGTCTTAGCAACGCAGCGCTCTAGGCTCTTAGTTTGTCATCGCTGGTATAGGGGCAGCTTCGCTGCTAAGATTTTATAGCCTCTAGCTGCGAAGCGTCCTAAGCTATTGATTTTATAGTCTCCTAGCAGCAAATAACAAATCAAACGAATAAGGATTCAAAATGAGTAGTAATGTAGATATTAACAATCGTCCCGATTACGACCATGTCATCCAAGATATTGCTGATTATGTATTAACGTTTGAAGTCTGCAGCGAAGAAGCTCTCGACACCGCTCGTAACTGTTTAATGGACACAATAGGTTGTGGGCTGCTCGCGCTGCGCTTTCCTGAGTGCACCAAACACCTCGGACCTATCGTACAAGGCACATTGGTGCCAAATGGCGCCCGAGTGCCAGGAACATCGCTGACTCTCGATCCGGTAAAAGCCGCGTGGGACATTGGTTGTATCATTCGCTGGCTCGATTACAACGACACTTGGTTAGCAGCTGAATGGGGGCATCCATCGGATAATTTAGGCGCCATTCTGGCCGTGGCGGATCATTTATCTCAAGTTAGACTGTCAAATGGCGAGCCGCCTCTCATGATGCGAGAAGTACTTGAAGCGATGGTCATGGCACATGAAATTCAAGGCGTGATTGCGCTAGAAAACTCGTTTAATCGGGTTGGTTTATGCCACGTATTATTAGTACGAGTGGCCTCCACTGCGGTTGTTACTAAAATGATGGGCGGCAACAGAGAGCAAATCATGGCGGCAATATCTCAAGCTTGGGCCGACGGTGGTGCACTGCGCACCTATCGTCACGCACCAAATGCGGGCTCTCGTAAATCTTGGGCTGCGGGCGATGCCACCTCACGAGCTGTTTGTTTGGCCAACATGTCAATGCGCGGTGAAATGGGCATACCAAGCGTGTTAACCGCGCCACAATGGGGTTTTTACGATGTCTCCTTCTCGAAAACCAATAAAGACCAAGCGCTCAAACCCCAGGCTGAACGTCAGTTTTCATTTTCCCAAGACTATGGCTCTTATGTGATGGAAAACATCTTGTTTAAGATTTCCTTTCCTGCCGAGTTTCACGCGCAAACCGCCGCAGAAGCGTCGGTTATACTATATCCTCAGGTAAAATCTCGTTTGGCGGAGATTAACAAGATTGTGATCCGCACCCACGAGTCAGCCATTCGAATTATTTCAAAAACGGGTTCGCTTGCCAACGCTGCGGACCGCGACCATTGCTTGCAATACATGATTGCGGTTCCGTTGGTGTTCGGCAGTTTGACCGCCGACCATTATGAAGACGAATTTCACGGCGCACATCCCATCATCGATGAGCTGCGTGACAAAATGGAGATTGTCGAAGATAAGCGCTTTACGGCAGAGTATTTAGAAGCGGATAAACGCTCTATCGCCAATGCGATTAAGGTTTTCTTTAACGATGGCAGCAGTACAGAAGAAGTGGTTGTAGAATACCCAGTGGGTCATCGCCGCCGTCGTAAGGAAGGAATGCCGCTATTGGAGCTGAAATTCAAAGCGAACTTAGCATCACGTTTCCCAAACCAGCAGTGCCAAACGATCTTCACTGTGTGTAAAGATCAAACCACGCTAGAGGCCACGCCAGTAAACCGCTTTATGGACTTATTTGTTATCGGGTTCTAGGTGCTAGATTCTAGGAAATCGCAGGCTCGCCAGAGGGCGTGACTTCGTCACTGCTAGAGCGGACTTCGTCCTGCTAGGATCGCTGCGCGACTAGGCTGTTGCTATTGATTGTATAGCATCTAGTCGCGTAGAGTCCTAGGCTCTTAGATTGTCATCGCTTGATATCGCCCGCCACCGCTTGCCATCTAGCCGAAATTAACCATGCCACCCATTTTATGATAATTAACATAACTGCTTTTAGCTTTAGTTGCGATAACCTTCTGGACTATTCAAATGTATAAATTATATGGGAATTATCAATAAACTGAGCGCTAGATGGAGAATGGTGAGCAATGCGGTAGATCAAACACAGCACTAGTGGCTTGATTGATATCAAGCTGGAAATCAGGTTTTAGTTTTAGTTTTAGTTTTAGTTTTAGTTTTAGTTTTAGTTTTAGAGATTAAGCCTTAAGCGCACAGTGATGTGGTCAACTAAATCTGTACACCAACAGGAGTTGCGTCTTTACGCTGCCATTTCGGCTGCTGTTGGCGTCATA
>NZ_JBEOPN010000019.1:0-98827 GCF_040310085.1 Shewanella sp. S1-58-MNA-CIBAN-0166
AAATCCCCACCAGAATACTGGTAGGGATTATCTTTCATCTGCAAGATCGGTCAAGTGCCCTTAAACGATCGGCATTGATACTCAGTGTGGCCTTTTTCTTTTTTGGTGCGAAGATGCATTTATTTTGGGCATTCTGAGAGTTTTCTAATTTAAAAATCTATTTATCACATTGATTATTAAAGCTTAATATACTTGGCTTGATCGTTGCTACTTATTTAGAGGTATGCGCCTAACGACGCAAAATTAATAAGTCAGAAAATGAGGTCACTATGAAATATTTCTCACGTCATATCATCATGCCTATTCATCTTAATAGCACTCAAAGCTTATGTTGTGGCCAGTTATTAAGTTGGGTTAATGAGGAAGCAACAATTTTTGCCAGTTGCCAAATGCGCAGCCAATTCCATATTGCCAAAGTGATATCGGAAATTAATTTTATGGCACCTGCACAAACAGGCGACATTATCGAGTTTGGGTTTGAGCTAGTAAGCTTAGGTCAAAGTTCAGTCACTGTTCGCTGTAAAATACGTAATAAAGTCAATCATGCGCCGATTGCTTTCATCGATAAGATGGTATTTGTCAACGTGAATGAGAATGGCTTACCCATTCCGCACGGTATGCGAGCCAATGCCGCTTAATTGTATTTCTATTATCGTGGGTTCGTGTTCGTAAGTATGTGTTACGACAGGGCAAGAACTTATAGCCATTGACAATAAAACCGCAAAAAATAAGGAGCTATGATAGCTCCTTAATGTTGATGGTAAATAGACTTGATGTATTATTCGACTTTAGCGATACGCTGTTGATAATCATCGATTAAATGCTCCATTATTTGATTCGGAGAAGCATCTTGGCAGCAGTTGTCTAAATAGATTTTAAAAGTGACAAGGGCATGGCCATCATGCTTAAGGCGGCTACTTTGCATGGCAAAATAAGCTTCTTCATTATCGGCCTTTCGAACCACAAAATCGTCTAGTTCAAATGATTTGGTGCCAGAGAGGTTGTGCCATTTAGTGATACGGTCTAGAGCAATTTCGCAAGATTGGTTTACTTCGATATGGTTGAGCCATGTTGCAGCTTGTTCGTTTTCTTTATAGTGCGGGCATCGAACGGTGTAATTATATATATGAGTGATTGCTGTCATTGTTTACCTACCTATTCGCTATCTAAGTGTTTTCACTATAGACCTTATTTTTTATATTGGTCAATCCTTATTTCAAGAACTTAGATCTAAGCATCACTTTTTACTAAATTAAAAATAAGCTGTTGTCATTGTTGATTTTTTACATTAAACGGCAGATAAAAAAGCCCGTAATAAAATACGGGCTTTATGCTGTGCTATAAAACGAGTTTAGCTTAATTCTGGTTAATAACTATTTGATAATTGCTTATTATCCCTTGTTGAGGTTAGTTATAAAGCGTTTGTGAAAATTTGACAGATCTCTTGATGTGTCGCTTGTTTCGGGTTAGTAAAGCCACAAGCATCCTTGAGGGCATTGTCTGCTAAAGTTGGGATGTCTTGTGCTTTTACGCCTAGCTCGGTTAAATTAGCAGGAATGTTAACGGCTTTTGATAATTGCTTAATGGCGTCGATGGCCGCTTTAGCGCCTTGCTCGTCTGTCATTGCTGCTATGTCGACACCCATAGCTTTTGCGACATCAGCTAAGCGTGCAGGCACAACTTGGGCGTTATAGGTTTGTACATGAGGTAGCAATAATGCGTTACAAACCCCGTGTGGTAAGTCATAAAAACCGCCAAGTTGATGTGCCATAGCATGCACATAACCAAGGCTGGCATTATTAAAGGCCATGCCCGCTAGAAATTGTGCATAAGCCATGTTTTCTCTGGCTTGAATGTCATCGCCTTTTTTAACTGCATTAATTAAATTGGCTTGGATCAGTTCAATAGCTTTGATTGCACACGCGTCGGTGATGGGATTGGCTGCAATAGAGACATAAGCTTCAATTGCGTGTGTTAATGCGTCCATCCCGGTTGCAGCAGTCAGTGATGCTGGCTTTTCTAGCATCAGTTCAGGATCGTTTACAGATAGAATAGGTGTGGTATTTTTATCGACAATGGCCATTTTAATGTGCCTTGCCTCATCGGTAATAATACAAAAGCGGGTCATTTCACTTGCTGTGCCTGCGGTAGTGTTAATCGCGACTAAAGGCATTTGTGCTTTAGTTGATACATCCACACCTTCATAATCTTTAATGCTACCGCCGTTGGTGGCCACGAGTGCGATTCCTTTAGCGCAATCGTGCGGTGAACCGCCGCCTAAAGAAATAATCACATCACACTGATTGGCTTTTAGTAGTTCAAGTCCTGCAGCAACATTACCTGTTGTTGGGTTAGGTTGAACGCCATCAAAAATAACCACTTCAATACCATTGGCATTGAGTTTATCTGCAACCTTCGCCACTAAACCAATACTCACTAGTGGTTTGTCGGTGACAATAAGTGCTTTGGTAAATCCAAACGCGTTGATGTCTTTAATCGCTTCATCTACGCTGCCTTGACCCAGAATGTTGACGCTTGGAATGAAAAATTTAGTCGCCATATTGATTGTCCTTTATATAGAATTAAGTTTTCTCTGAATTAAACATACCAATAACATTGCAGTTTTTATGTGACGTGAAGCTCGTTAACGTCGATTAAGTCACAATCAATAGGCCGTTTTATTACCAACACGACATTTTCCAAATAACTGTGATCTAGGGTGATATTTTTTGACACCGACACTATGGTTGGTCGGTTATTGCGCATTTTGTTGTGTTGGATAGGATGACAATTTCTCTTAAATAATATTATCGAAATTTCAGATGAATATTATGCCATTTATATATAGAATGGTTTACGGTATAAAGACGAAAAATCATAGTGTTAGTTTACTTCTACTATACTAAATAGAGACAGCTTGGATGCTAATGTGCTTGTTAAGGATGGATAAGGGAAATGTATAGATGTTTGGTCTAAATGTTTTTTTCTCAATTTTAGAAAATGCAGCGCTATTACTTGCGCTAGTTTATGTTTACTCACTCTCTCCTACGCATCAACGTAAGGTGACGCCTTTTTTATGGCAATTTTTAATGGGCGCAGTTATTGGCACTATTGGCGTTGTTATTATGATGGATCCCTTGGTTCATCAACAGGAAATATTGTTTGATGCCCGCTCGGTAGTACTCTGTTTAAGTGGACTGTTTTTTGGAGGTATTCCAACACTTGTCGCAACTATTATCATGGCGCTTTATCGCTATCATTTGGGTGGCGTTGCTGTATGGGTTGGTATATTTGCGTTAAGCAGTAGTGCTGTCATTGGATTAGTGTGGCGTCGGTACCGTCGGCATGAATTAGATCAAATTCGTTATCGTGAATTCTACCTTTTTGGCGTTATTGTTCATTCCCTATTGTTGTTATGGCTATTTTTATTGCCATTTGATCAAGCGTTACACGCTATCAGTGTTGTGTCTTTGCCTATCATGCTGGTATTACCTTTATTGACTATGGTCATCGGTCATTTACTTGCAAAAATAGTGTTTCGTGGGCGCGATATTCAAGTCAAATTACAAGAAGATTTTCTTTTCAACAATCAATTTGATATTGGCAATATTGGTATTTCTATTACCACTAAAACTAAGCATTGGTTGAGAGTTAACCCCTATTTATGTCGAATGTTCGGTTACAGCGAAAATGAATTAAAGGCGTTAACGTGGGCTGAATTAACACACCCAGATGATTTGAATAAAGATTTATTATTATTTGAGAAAATGAGTAAAGGCGAACTCAATGAATATGAAATTGATAAGCGTTTTATTGCCAAAGATGGTTCGGTCATTTATACCCATGTGACCATCGCCTGCCGCCGTCATGTTCAAGACAATACTTTCCTAGTTATTGCCGGTTTTCTTGATATCACTCATCAGAAACAGGCCGAACAAGATTTATTGCAAAGTAACGAGCAACTTGCGCTGGTACTCGATAGCAGTGAGTTAGGCGTGTGGGACTGGGATGTCAAACACAATCGAATTCGTACGAATCGATACAGTGCTGACATTTTAGGTTGCTCAATGGAAGAGCTTAATCAGTATCCTAAATTGTGGATAAATGCGATACAGCTAAAAGATAAATTTAAGTTTCTTCGCAGCATTAATGAAATTGTAAAAGGTCGCTGTATAAGCCAACGAGTGGAATATCAATTAACTAACATGGACGGCGACAGCCGGTGGATTTTGCAAACAGGAAGAGTGGTTGACGTTGATGATAAAGGTAAACCGCTTAGAATGTGTGGTACTCATAGTGATATCACTGATATCAAGCAGGTTGAAGACTCGCTAAGTATTGCAGCATCTGTATACCAAAACTCCAGTGAAGCCATGAGTGTGTTTACTGCAAAGGGCATTATCATTGATTCAAATCCTGCCTTTTCTTTTATCACTGGATTCAGTCAACAAGACATACAAGATCAGCATTTACGTATGTTTGAAACAGATCTTCAACCCCAACATTTTTATCAACAATTAAGCCAACAGCTTAGCCAGCAGGGACATTGGCATGGTGAAGTGTGGATGCGTCGTAAAAATGGTGAAAATTACCTTATTTTATTAACCATTAATTCAATCATCCGAACAAAGTCGCAGGCTGCGCGATTTGTTGCGTTATTTTCTGATATTACCGAGAAAAAGCAAACTGAAGAGTTGATATGGCGCCAGGCTAATTATGATGCACTTACCGGTTTGCCAAATCGTAGGATGTTGCTAACATTTTTGAATCAAGAGGTATTTCATTCTGACCGACAGCATAATCATTTTGCATTAATGTTTTTAGACTTGGATTTTTTTAAAGAGGTTAACGACACGTTGGGCCATGATATGGGCGATGTATTGTTAATTGAGACGGCGGAACGCCTAAAAAACAGCGTACGCGAAACCGATGTTGTCGCCCGTCTTGGTGGTGATGAATTTACCATAGTGTTAACTAATCTTGAAGATACTCATGGGGTAGAACGTGTAGCACAACAAATACTTAAACGACTTGCAGAGCCTTATTTATTAGGTGATCAAACGGCCTATATTAGTGGCAGTATTGGTATTACGTTATTTCCAGACGATGCAAAAACAACCGAAGTATTATTGAAGAATGCCGACCAAGCCATGTATTCGGCAAAATCCCATGGTCGTAATCGGTTTAATTATTTTACCTCCGCAATGCAAGACGATGCACAAAAGCGGATGGCGTTGATTCAAGACCTTAAAGTGGCGATTATCCAGCAGCAATTTGAGTTGTATTATCAGCCTATTGTGGATTTAAGCTGTCAGCAGATCATCAAGGTGGAAGCGTTAATTCGTTGGAACCATCCAACAATGGGGTTAATTCCACCGGCAGATTTTATCTCTATTGCTGAAGATACTGGGATGATAATCGATATTGGCAATTGGGCTTTTTATCAAGCCTGCGAGCAAGTCGCAAAATGGAAGACACAATTTAATCACCATATTCAGATTAGTATTAATATGTCACCAGTACAGTTTAAAGACGAGTCGACCGATGTTGAAAATTGGCTTAAACACATGTCTTTACTCGCGCTGCCTACCAATAGCATTTGTATTGAAATCACTGAAAACTTACTACATGACATTGAACCTAATGTTGAGGCTAAATTGCAGGCTTATAGTGATGCAGGTATGCAATTGTCGCTTGATGACTTTGGTACTGGCTATTCATCATTACCCTATTTAACCAAATATAATGTTGATTATCTTAAGATTGATAAATCTTTTGTGGGTCGATTGGCTGCCAAAAACAATGATATGTGTTTGTGTGAAGCGATTATTGCAATGGCTCATAAACTCGGTATCAAAGTCATTGCCGAAGGGGTTGAAACCGAAAGTCAACGGCGTTTATTGGCGTCTGCTGGTTGTGATTATGGCCAAGGATATGTATTTTCGCATGCCTTGTGTCGCGATGATTTTGAGCAAAAGTATTTAGTGGAAAAGGTAATACCATTGCAGGTTAGTCAGCAGATATAACGTTAGTACTGTGACTGTTCATTCAAAACCGGCGTGACCCATCGTGATGATATGGCTAATGCCATCACTAATGTAATAGTTAATGATGTTTAGATTAGTATACAATAGCGACCTATTTTTATTTGTGTTATTGGGTCTGTTATGTCATTTACGTCGCTAGGGTTACCGCCATTATTATTAGATGCGGTTAATCAATCTGGGTATCAAACTGCTACTCCTGTCCAACAAGCTGTGATCCCACTAGCGCTCGATGGCCGAGATGTATTGGCCAGTGCCGAAACCGGTACCGGAAAAACAGCTGCTTTTGCGTTACCGTTACTAAGTCATTTAATGGCGCAAGATCATTCAGACTTATTGCCACCAAATCGTTTACGCGCATTAATCATGACACCGACTCGCGAGCTAGCGATTCAGATTGAGCAAAATTTAGTTAAATACAGCCAGTTTATCAATCTGACCAGCTTAGCCGTTTATGGTGGCGCGAGCATCAATCCTCAGCGTAAGGCATTAGAACAAGGCGTCGATATTTTAGTGGCAACGCCAGGACGATTGTTTGACATTATTGGCCAGCATGAATTGGATCTATCTTTTGTTACTCACTTAGTGATTGATGAAGCTGATCGCATGCTTGATCTTGGTTTTGTTAAAGATATTGAAAAAGTGAAGCGTTTAATCGCCAGACAACATCAAACTATGATGTTTTCTGCTACTTTTTCTGAAGAAGTTAAAACGCTAGCGGCTAAAATGCTAAACAATCCTGAATACGTTCATGTTGAAACCCAAACTACTGCCGCTAATGTTGTCCAGCAAGTCTATCAAGTGGATACCCGCCGAAAAGCTGAGTTGTTATCTGAATTAATTGGCAAGCATAACTGGCAACAAGTTATGGTGTTCACCAGCCGTAAAGAAACAGCAGATCATTTATACCGCGAGTTAAGCTTAGACGGTATTAAGTCATCGGTATTTCACGGTGATAAAAGCCAAGGGGCTCGAAATCGTGCGTTGGAAGAGTTTAAAGCTGGTCAATTACGCGTGTTAATCGCTACCGACTTGGCCGCTCGAGGGCTTGATATTCAAGCTCTGCCAAGAGTCATTAACTTTGAATTACCTGAAGAATGCGAAGATTACATCCATAGAGTAGGGCGTACAGGCCGTGCGGGATTAGGCGGTGAAGCCATTTCGCTGGTGAGTCCTCAAGAGCTAGAGTTACTTGGCGCGATTGAACAACTTATTGAACAATCATTGCCGATATTGGTACCAACAGGGTACGAGGAAGGGGCACCATTACCGGCTCGATATCGCGATGTTGCGGCAGAAAAACCGAAAAAAGTACTTAAGTACAAACGTGGCAAGCCATCGCAAACCGATGTGAAACCTACTCGAAAGGGTAAATACGCTAAAGCGAAAAAATGATCACCAAACCGATTAACACCAATATTATTACTGGCTTTCTGGGGGTGGGTAAAACCACGCTCATTAGCCAATTATTAGCTCATAAGCCCAAAGATGAAGTGTGGGCGGTGCTGGTGAATGAGTTTGGCGAAATAGGCATTGATGGCGGTTTGTTAAATGCGACGGCTATAGGTAATAATAGTAATAATAGTCCTGATGTTACACCAGCAAAGCCTGCCAGTATTGTCATAAAAGAAGTGCCAGGTGGTTGCCTGTGTTGCGTCTCCGGCTTACCAACACAAGTCGCGATAAATCAACTTATTCAGCAAACTAAGCCGGACCGGTTATTGATAGAACCAACTGGGCTTGGGCATCCTGCTGAAATAGTGAAGTTATTAACATCTGAATATTATCAACATGTTATTACTTTGCAAAGTAGTGTATGTCTGGTTGATGCGCGTAAAGTCAGCGATCCGCGCTATCGAAATCATGATACGTTTACGCAGCAATTACAGATGGCAGATGTGCTGTTGGCCAATAAAGCCCAGCATTACACTGAAACAGATCATTTACAGTTACAGCAATTCCTCAGCAAGTTACATTTACAACAGACGCCACTAATTAGTGTCGATAATCACTTTACTGATGTTGACCTAATCCAACAGTTATTATTGCGCTTAAATACCCCGACAAAGTATCAAACGGTGCCAGCGGGACAACGGCTATTGGGGCGGAAAACGCTTATGGATAACTGGCTGTCTAACGAACCACCACTGAGCGATATCGATACCCCTGAGTTTTCCCCTACTGGGTTTATTCACAAAACTAACCAAGGTGAGGGCTGTTACAGTAGTGGTTGGATATTTTCAGCAGTACATTGTTTTCAGTTTGAGCAATTTATGGCGTGGGTAGACACGGTTAAAATGGACAAGGTGCTGAGATTAAAAGCTATTGTTATTACCCAGGATGGGGTGCTCAGTGTCAATATGGTGGATGATAAGTTGATGCTTAATGAACTTGATGATGCACTAGATACACGGGTCGAAATTATTAGCGATATGCCGCTTGAACATGAAAGATTGCAGCAACAGTTACTGGCGTGTTTATTGATTTAGTCTGAGTTGAGATGAGCAATTCGTTTTATAGGACATCTCGTTTTGATAGGACATGTCGTTTTGATAGTACCTCTCGATTGAGTAGGATGACTCCTTTGAGTAGGATGACTCCTTTGAGTAGGATGACTCGTTTGAGTACGCTAATTAACGCTGAGTTCGGATATTAGTGTTAAGTATGGTAACAAAAATTAAGGGCATTGATATGATATCAATGCCCTTATTGTTTACGCTATTTACTGTGATGGTCCGTTAGTTTAACGAGTACATTCTTCCAGTAAATAGGCTAAATGGCGGTATGAAATACCACTGTGTTGGGTTAAGCCGACTTCACACATTCTGTTCGCGTAGTAACCTTCTTTCGTTTCTGCCGGAATGAGCTTTTTAATGTTACGCAGTGCGCTGGCATTAATTTCAGGCTTATAAAGCCCTTTTTCACCTGCATAACCACAACAGCTAATGCCCGCTGGCAACACTACATGGTTAGCACACGCATCAGCAATAGCTTGTTGCTTAGGCTCTAATTTCATCTTACGGGCACTACAGCCTTGGTGTAAAGTGACGTTAGATTTCTTCGTAATTGTCATGTTTGGTAACATCTCGTCGTGCATAAACTCGACTAAATCGGTTATTTTCACCTTAGGGTTACCGGTTAATGTGCGATAAGTACAAGACAATGCATCAACGATAATAGGCACTTTGCCATTTTCAGACTGTGTACTGAGTGCGTCAATAAGTTCATCACGCTTAGCATCGGCGTTTTTAAAATCACCTTTTGATTCCCACATCTGACCGCAACATAAATGGCGGGTATTTTCTGGGATGATCACATTGTAGCCAGCGCGTTCAAGTAAAGTCATAACCACTTCTGGCAAGGTGCGGTTGTCAGGATCTTTTGGTGTTGGACCAAAGGTTCTGCCACCACATGCAGGGAAGTATAAAACTGTTTGTTGACCCGGTTTATGGGCTGATGGCTTTGCCACCTTGCCACCTTTAGGGAAGTCTGGATTCCAATAAGGTACTTCTTTGGAAATCAAACGACCCGCTTTCATCAACGAGTTGGTGATACCATCGCCAGTTATTTTATGCACAATACCTAAAATATCAAAGCCGGTGCTGATCACTTGGTTTACGGCGCCAAAATGCTTGGCTTGGAAGTCGAGCACTTTTTGTTCTGTGGTGGTGATGTACGGTGTGCGCAGTTTACGCACCAAATTACCCATGCTGTTGTCAACTGGGCAGGCAATAGTACATAGCTGACAGGCTGCACAGGTATCAACCACATCATATTTGGCACTGGCACGCATTTCTGCGGCGGCTTTTTTATCACCCGATTGCTCTAAACGTTCAATTTCACGCAATACCGCAATACGTTGGCGCGGAGAGAAGTTAAGCGCCGATGTTGGACAGGTTTTCTCACAAAAACCACATTCAATACATTTATCAATAAAGTCATCTACCACTGGGCAAGGTTTGATGTTTTTAACATGTACCAGCGTGTCATCATTGAGAATAACCCCAGGATTTAACAATTTACTTGGGTCGAAAATTTGTTTGATTTGCTTCATTAATGTATATGCGTCAGTGCCCCATTCCATTTCAACAAAGGGGGCTACAGCTCGACCAGTACCATGCTCTGCTTTCATCGAACCATCGTACTTATTGATCACCATTTCAGCGACATCTTGCATGAAATTTTGGAAACGATTGATATCATCTTGAGAGGCAAACGTTGGCGTGATAATAAAATGGAAGTTACCGGCTAAAGCATGGCCATAAATCACCCCTTCGGGGTAACCGTGTTGATGGAATAAAGCGGTTAAGTCTGCTGCTGCACTGGCTAAATGTTGTAATTCGAATGCAACATCTTCAATAATAACCGATGTGCCTTTAGGTCTTGCACCGCCAATAATAGGGAATAAACCAGAGCGCATTGCCCAATACTGGCCAAATACTGCTGGATCATTACTGAATTCAGTTGGACGTTCAGTGTCAATGTGAGCGATTTTTGTGATCACATCTTGAGTGTATTGCACTAACGTTTCGGGGTCATTAGCACGACACTCAATTAATAGAATGGCTGAACCTTCTGGTAAATCACTTAGCCACTCCGGCATGCCAGTTTTACCGGTAACCGATTTAATCGATGCCCAATCAAGTAATTCTGCAGCGGCCACACTATCACCTTTAATCGGTGGTATTGCGCTGGCAGCATCTTCCATATTGAAGAACACCGCCATGGCAGAAGCTTTAAATTGAGCTTCTTCAACGGTGTGATAAGTGACTTCATTTACAAACGCAAGTGTGCCTTCTGAGCCCACAATTAAGTGATTAATGATGTCAAATGGATCGCTAAAATCTACCAGTGCATTAATGCTGTAACCAGTGGTGTTCTTAATCGAGAACTTTTTACGGATCCGCGCCGATAGGGTTGGATTATTTTGAGTTAATTGCGCAAGATCGGTTAACGCCGTAAGTAACGCAGGATTAGATTGGCTAAATGCTGCTTTTGAATGCGGACAACCTGTATCAAGTTCAGTACCATCGGCAAGCATTAATTTAACTGATTTAATGGTTTGATAACTGTTCTGCGCGGTGCCACAACACATTCCAGATGCATTATTTGCTACCATTCCGGCAATTTGTGCAGAGGCTAGTGTGGCTGGATCGGGACCAATTTTTTTATTGAAGGGTTTTAATGCCATGTTGGCATCTGAACCAATGACCGCAGCACCTAGAGTGATTGAATTTCTATCTTCACTGATTTCAATGTTTCTAAAACCATCATGGCCCAAAATAAGTAAAATACCATCACCAATTGCCTGGCCAGATAAACTGGTACCGGCAGCACGAAAGGTTACTGGCACATTATGTGCTCTGGCGATATTAAGGGTTATTTTAACTTGTTCTGGAGTATCTGCGTGTACCACAATTTCAGGTACGATACGAAAGTAACTGGCATCAGTTGACCAAGCAAAACGACGCACTGGATCATTGGATACGGCGTGACTGCCGAGCTGTGACGTTAACGTATCCATCACTACTTGATAATTAATAGTCATAACATGCTCTCTTTACACTCGAATGAACGGCAGGCATTTTGTGCCTGCTGTTGTATTGTTATCGTTAGAATATAAGTAACTTTATCGTTAATTAGAATCCACCCCAGATAACAGCAATAGTGCCTGCAACTAAGGCATAACCCAGTGCGATAGGCATTGTTTTACGAATAATTTCAGACTCACGACCTGCCATTCCTACCACGGTAGCAGCAGCAACGACGTTCATTACACACATCATGTTGCCCGCATTGGCTCCAATGCCTTGCAACGCTAACGCGATGGCGTGATTCATGCCGATATTATCTGCAACTGAATACTGTAAGCCTGAGAACATCATGTTTGAGAAAGTCGCAGAACCTGACAGGAAGGCACCAAAAATACCGACAATAGGTGAAACCCAAGCCCAAACTGAGCCCATGCTATTGGCCAGTAGGTCTGCTAATGCAACTGGCATTGAAGCGAGACCAGCGCCATTTTCACCTGAGTTTAGGAATATTTTTACCATAGGTACTGATGCACCTAATGAAATGATCGTTGGTAACATTGAACGACAAGATACGGTGATTGATTGCTTCATTGCAGTAGGTTTCATTTTAAATAAGATAAAACCGAATAAACATACAACAACAAAGAAGATTCCCGGTGCATACAATGTAGCAAAGCCGGCTTTAAGCTCTGTGCCTAATAAACCCGTCCAGCTAATATTAAAGCCAAGCAACCAGCTTTTAAATGGAGTAACGACACGAGATAAGACTAATAACGACGCCATAATGATGTATGGAGACCAAGCGGCAATTTGTGAGAATTTAACCGGTGTTTGATTAATCGCGAGCTCTTCATCTGATTTATTGTCGTTTTCGCTGAAGTCACACCAAGGTGTTGATGGCAGTAACCAGCCTTTTCTCGCGACAGGGATAACTAACGCCATACCCACAAGAGCACCAATAACAGAAGGGAATTCAGGACCGGCAAAATAGTTAATTAACCATGCTGGTATGGTAAAGGCAAAACCCGCAAATATTGCAAATTTCCAAACTTGTAAACCTTCTTTAATCGACTTGTTGCGACCAAAAAATCCTGTTAATACACAAACCATCACTAACGGAATTAATGTACCTGTTATTAAGTCGATGGTGATCATGTGTTTAGCAATATACTGTGCATAACCTGCGAAGGTGCCACCATGTTCAGCAATTTGAGCTGCCGCCATGTTAACGCCGCCTTCAGTTAGGCCTTGTTCCATCCCAAATAGAACAGGTAAACCAATTGCGCCAAATGACACTGATGTTGAATCAGCAATCAAGGCCACTACGGCTGCAGCAATGGGTGGGATACCTAATAATACTAGTAGCGGTGCACCGATTGCAGCTGGAGTACCGAAGCCTGCAGAGCCTTCAATAAACGATCCAAACAACCAGCAAATAATAATCACCTGAACTCGCGCATCGGCACTGATGTTAGTAAAGCCTGAACGAATAGTGTCCATGGCGCCAGAATATTTAAGGGTATTTAACAAAAATACCGCACCAAAAATAATGGTCAGTGGTGTTAACGCCGCGAGAAGACCTTCGACAACAGATGCCGCAAGGAGTTGCGTATCCATTTGCCAAATAAACATTGCTACAAGGCCTGTAGCGACCATTGATATGGGCATTGCTTTAGACGCCGGTAGGCGCATAAGCACTAAAAATACCATTACGCTAATAATGGGGGTTAAGCTTGCTAGTATCTGTAATATTGTCATGCATACCTCGTATCACTATAAGTGGGTACTAAATTGTTATTATTTGTCAGCATTTGTCTAACTAGGGTGTAATAGACGTTATTTAAGTGTTAAAAGTGTTGATCGAGATCATCTAACAAACGAGAAAGTACATTAGCCAACAGAACTGTGAAGCGCATCCGGTGCAAGGTTTTTAGTGCGTGGTTGAGATCACGCTTTATAGGGATATAACAGGTCATATAAAGTAAAACCAAGCGAGTTATCGATTGGCTTACAATATATTTAATTAGCATTTGGTAATGTGAAGGGGCTCACTAGAAAGGCGACGGTGTTGTGATCGAGTTCAAACAGTTAGAAAAGTTTACTTCCCCAACCTAATTTGTTACGTAATACGTGAAAATAATTATGACCTTTGGGGTGGATGAGTCTTAGGCGTTCATTTGAGCGGCGAATAAAAATTTCATCGCCTGGTAATACAGCTAAATGGACATGACCATCACAACTGACTTCGAGGTTTTCACCATTCTCAGGTGAGACCACTAATTTAATGATGCTACATGCATCGACCACAATGGGTCTACATGACAAGGTGTGAGGAAACATCGGCACTAAAATAAGCGCTTGCAGATTAGGTGTTAATATTGAACCGCCAGCAGACAAAGAATAGGCCGTAGAACCTGTTGGCGTGGACACAATCATGCCATCAGCGCGCTGGCTATACATAAATTGTTCATCAATATAAACCTCAAATTGGATCATATGAGCAATTTTGCCAGGGTGAAGTACAGCTTCATTGACGGCGGTATTACTGGCGGTTATTTTTCCGTGACGGTGAACTTCAGCCTCCAGTAAAAAACGGTGTTCAGTTTCAAATTCACCGCCGAGCACTTTAGATAAGGCTTCTTCGAAGTTATCAGGAGGTAAATCAGTTAAAAAACCTAAGTTACCCCGGTTTACACCAATCACGGCAACATTAAAACGCGCCAATACTCGGGCTGCACCTAACATATTACCATCACCACCAACCACGATGGCTAAATCACAATGTTCACCCATTTCAAGTAGGTCCATTGAACAAACATCTACCCCCAGCTCTGCAGAGACTCGTCCTTCAACGATAACCCTAAAGCCCTGCATGCTTAACCAATGATGCAATCGGGTTAATGTGAGGTTAGTCCCTTGATGATGTGGTTTACCGATGAGACCGATTGTCTGGAACATTTTAGTCATATTCGAGTTTGTTATGCCTTTAGGCCTTGAAACATAAGAATTGATCCCCATAATATACTCAAACTTATTAGAAGTGTGAGATTTGCTGTTAATTTATCAGTAAATGGCCACTTTATTTTATTGTCGTAGAATACGAAATAACGCATTTTTTAGCTGGAGTGAAAATGAGCAACGAATCGAACAACACATCGCAAGATCAAGTGGAAGAAGCTGTAACTCCTGAAGTTGTGACTGATGAGGCAAGTTTGATGGATGAAGTAACCCAAGCAAATTTTCGAATTGAAGAACTAGAGCAACTATTGGCTGAGTCTGAAACTGCGTTAGCTGAGCGTAAAGATGTTGAAATGCGCGCAGCGGCAGAAACACAGAACATTCGTACTCGCGCGGCAAAAGATGTCGAGCAAGCACGTAAGTTTGCCTTGGAAAAGTTTGCTAACGAACTCTTGCCTGTAATCGATAATATGGAACGCGCCTTACAGGGGACTAACCCTGAAGATGAAGCGACTAAAGCGATTTATGAGGGTGTCGAACTGACCATGAAAGGCTTTTTAACCTCGGTGGCAAAGTTTGGTGTAACTCAAGTTGATCCACAAGGCCAAGCATTTAACCCTGAACATCATCAAGCTATTGGCATGCAGCCAAGTGCTGAGTTTCCTGCTAACACTGTCATGATGGTCATGCAGAAAGGTTATTTATTGAATGACCGTTTACTGCGTCCTGCGATGGTGATGGTATCTCAAGGCGGTGGCAGTGTGGATGTTGAAGCTTAACGATAACGTTAATCTCAATACTCGCTTGTTGACACTAGAGCTGTAGCCAATAGCATTATAATGTTCTTCAACATAGTGCTATTCATATAGTCCTATTTATCATAGTGCTATTTAATATAGTGCTATTTATTATAGTGCTATTTATCATAGTTACGTGCACTATGATCACTAGAACGCGAGCCATAAAAAAGGACTGATTTTTCAGTCCTTTTTTGATCCTCTGCCAGTAATAACAGTAGAATATTAAGCCATAAATGCTTGGATTTGCGCTAAAATACCTTCAGCATCAAGTTGAAGATCCGTGATGATTTCATCAGGTGCGCCGTGTTGAATAAATTCATCAGGCAAACCAATCTGTAACACAGGTTTTACTATTCGCATTTTGTGTAATGCTTCAATTACTCCAGAACCCGCACCACCCATAATCGCATTTTCTTCAACGGTAACGATAACATCATGGCTATTGGCAAGTTGTTCAAGCAAGGCTAAATCTAGTGGCTTAACAAAGCGCATATCGGCAATGGTAGCATCCAGTTTTTCAGCAGCATAGGTAGCAGCTTCAAGTGTGGTACCAAAGTTAACAATGGCAATTTTTTGACCTTGACGGGTTAATACCCCTTTACCTATCGGTATTAATGTCATGGCCTCGACTTGTTCAGCCCCAGTTGCAAACCCTCGAGGGTAACGTACCGCAGTCGGCCCATCTTGATAGCAATAACCTGTATAGAGCATTTGACGGCATTCGTTTTCATCTGATGGCGCCATAATGATCATATTGGGAATACAACGCATAAAACTTAAATCGAATGCCCCTTGATGAGTTGGGCCATCTGCACCAACAATACCACCACGGTCAATAGCGAATAATACTGGTAAACGTTGCAAAGCCACATCGTGGATAAGTTGATCGTATCCGCGCTGTAAAAAAGTCGAGTAAATAGCAACCACAGGCTTTAGACCTGCACAGGCAAACCCTGCGGATAAGGTGACCGCATGCTGTTCGGCAATGGCAGCATCAAAATATTGGCTTGGGAATCGTTGCGAAAACTCAACCATGCCAGAGCCTTCGCGCATAGCGGGCGTAATAGCGACTAACTTGTCGTCTGTGGCAGCCATGTCGCATAACCATTTACCAAACACTTGTGAAAACGTAGGTAAACCTGGTTTCGTTGTCGGTTTCTTAAACTGGCTAGGATCAAATTTAGGCACCGCGTGCCAGCCGATAGGATCTTTTTCAGCAGGCTCATAACCACGACCTTTTTTTGTCATGATATGCAGTATCTGTGGACCTTTGAGGTTACGCATATTACGCATTGTTTCAACGAGCGAATCAACATCGTGACCATCTATTGGGCCAATATAATTAAACCCTAGTTCTTCAAATAACGTTGCAGGCACCACCATGCCTTTAAGGTGCTCTTCAGTACGCTTAGCCATTTCTTTAATGACCGGCATCCCTTTAAGGACCTTTTTACTGTTTTCTCGAATGGTGGTATAAAAACGACCTGACATCAGCTGCGCCAAATGATTATTCAGTGCGCCAACATTTTCAGAAATCGACATTTCATTGTCATTCAGTACCACGAGCATGTCATTGTGCAAGTCGCCAGCATGATTTAAGGCTTCAAACACCATTCCCCCGGTCATGGCGCCATCACCAATTACAGCAACCACTTTTCGACCTGCACCTTCTTTACCTGCAGCAATCGCCATACCTAAGGCGGCGCTAACAGAGGTGCCAGAATGACCCACGCTAAACGTATCGTATGGGCTTTCTTCACGCCATGGGAAAGGGTGTAAGCCATTCTTTTGTCGAATGGTATGCATCTGTTCACGACGATCGGTAAGGATTTTATGTGGATAAGCTTGATGCCCTACATCCCAAACTAACTGATCAAATGGGGTATTGTAGACATAATGAAGTGCCACAGTTAATTCAACTGTGCCTAAGCCAGAAGCAAAATGTCCGCTAGAAATAGCAACAGACTGAAGTAAGAACTGTCTGAGTTCATCAGACACTTGAGGAAGTAAACCTTGAGGTAACTTCCTTAATTCTTCTGGTGTATTAGCTTTCGCTAGTACTGGAAATTTAGAAATATCGAAGCTCATAGCGAGATTGTCTGACTCTTTATTATAATCTTCGCTCAATAATGTAGTGGGCGAAGTCTGCAATTAACTGGCTATTGTATGGTAATTTAGTCAGCGCTGATAGTGCATCTTGTATTAGTTGTTCTGCACAGGCTTTGGCACCATCGAGACCCAATAGTTTCGGGAACGTGCTTTTATTCGATTGCTGATCGCTGCCTTGTGGTTTGCCTAGCTCTTCGGTGCTAGCAGTAATATCTAAAATATCATCTTGCACTTGAAAAGCTAGCCCAAGCGTATGGGCATATTTCATCATTAATTTATAATGCTCATCGGGTACGTCAGCAGCGATTAAGGCAAGCTCAACCGCACAACTGATTAACGCTCCGGTTTTTTTATTATGTAATTCGGTTAATCGGTCTAAATTTATACTGTGATCTGTTGCACTCAGATCAATCGCCTGCCCACCGCACATACCTTGATACCCTGAAGCTTTTGCGAGTACTCTGACCATCGCCAGTTGTTGCTTCGGATGTAAGTCATTACAAGGGGCTGTGATAATTTCAAAAGCCAATGTTTGCAACGCATCACCGGCTAAAATCGCGGTGGCTTCGTCAAATGCAATATGAACAGTTGGTTGGCCACGACGAAGTGCATCGTTATCCATTGCCGGTAAGTCATCGTGTATTAATGAATAGGCATGAATACACTCAATAGCAGCCGCGGCTTTATCAAGTGCATTGATATTGACACCGAGCATGTCACCTACACTGTAGACCAAAAATGGTCTTATGCGTTTCCCACCCAATAGCGCACCATGGAGCATCGCTGCTTTTAAAGCTGGTGCAGCGTCATCGAGCAGCGTTAAATGTTGGTTAAGAATACCATTAACGCGATTTTGGTATGTTGTTATTGCTTCAGCTAACACGTATCAAGACCTATTATTTAATACACACTATGTTGACGATTATTCACTTTCTACAGTGAACGACGCTAATTCAGCATCATCTTCATTTAATAAGATAGAGACTTTTTGCTGTGCTTGCTCAAGTTTGGCTTGGCTTTGACGTACTAACTTAATGCCACGCTCAAACTGCTTAAGTGCATCATCCAGCGACACTTCACCTTGCTCCAAATGAGCAACAATGGTTTCAAGTTCAGTTAATGATTGTTCAAAACTGAGATTTTCAGGTTTTTTAGCCACGAGTAATATTCCTTTCATTCAGCGTGTGACAAGGTATATCAGCCCAGCGTATCGGTCAAATACAGTCGCTGGTTATTTGCTCAACAGCACGCTTTGTTATTGAATTTTGTTTAGAATGTACAAAAACAAGCTAAACTTGAGCCAAGTTTGTCCGATAACAAGTCATGATTTAAATTTGCTAGCAAAAATAGTATTGAAACTTTTGCTGTAATACATAACGATGGGCATTGTTATCAACACAAAATGCTGTCGGATTATTCGGATCATATAACGTGCGCTAACAGCACGATGGAAGTAGCACAAATAAGCAGCATAACGACTGCGATTGAGGAGAGGTTGTGGATTTAGCTACCCTAATAGGTATTATCGGTGCTTTTGCATTTATTATTGGTGCGATGATCACCAGTGGTGGTATCGGATTATTTATCGATGTACCGTCAATTTTGATTGTTGTGGCAGGCTCTTTATTTGTGGTGATGATGAAATTTAACCTAAAGCAATTTTTAGGTTCAATAAAGATTGGTATGAAAGCCTTCATGTTTAAATTAGATAAACCTGAAGACTTGATAGAACAAGCTGTCACCATGGCTGATGCTGCCCGTAAAGGCGGTTTTTTAGCATTAGAAGAAGCGGTTATTACCAACACCTTTATGCAAAAAGCCGTTGATATGTTAGTTGATGGCCATGACGGTGATGTGGTGCGCAACGCATTAGAAAAAGACATAGCATTAACTGAAGAACGCCACAAAACAGGGGTGGGTATTTTTAAAGCCATGGGTGATGTGGCACCTGCAATGGGCATGATTGGTACTTTGGTTGGTTTAGTGGCGATGCTATCTAACATGGACGATCCAAAGTCTATTGGACCTTCAATGGCAGTGGCATTGTTAACGACTCTTTACGGCGCGGTGATTGCCAACATGATCGCCATCCCTATGGCGGATAAATTATCATTACGGATGAATGAAGAATTGCTTAATCGTAATTTAATTATGGATGCAGTATTAGCGATTCAAGATGGACAGAATCCACGGGTTATTGAAGGCTTTTTGAAGAACTATTTGGCTGAAAGTGTGCGAAAAATCGATACAACGGACGGAGAGTAACTCATGGCTAAGGCCAAGTGTGATTGTCCACCCGCTGGTGCCCCTATGTGGCTTGCCACATTTGCAGACTTAATGTCGTTGCTGATGTGTTTCTTCGTGTTGTTGTTAGCGTTCTCTGAAATGGACGTGATGAAGTTTAAACAAATCGCTGGTTCAATGAAGTATGCATTCGGGGTACAAAACAAAGTTGAAGTAAAAGACATTCCTAAGGGGACATCTGTTATTGCGCTTGAATTCCGCCCAGGTCGCCCCGATCCCACCCCAATAGAGATCATTAATCAACAAACCAATGAAATGACTCAACCGACGATAGAATATCAGGCGGGTGAAGAAGACAGCGCGGGTGGGACTCAAAAACAGAATGGTGAGCAACGCGGTGGCAATGCAGCCGCAACAGCGCAACAAGAAGCTGAAGCCGTTAAAAAAGACGCTGCCTCTTCGCAAGAAAACATTAATGATCAAGTTAAAAAAATGGCTGAAAAACTCAATGAAGAAATTGTCGATGGCGCCATTGAAATTGAATCTTTAGGCCAACAAATTATTATCCGTATCCGTGAGAAGGGCTCTTTTGCTTCGGGCTCAGGCTTTTTACAACCTAAGTTCAAACCTATTGTGCGCTCAATTGGTGAATTATTAAAAGATGTCCCTGGGATAATTACGGTGTCGGGTCACACTGATGGTGCTGATATCAATAATGAGCTTTACAGTTCAAACTGGGAACTATCAAGCCAACGAGCTGTGGCTGTGGCTCATGAATTAAGAAGAGTTTCTGGTTTTGATGAATCAAGGATGAAAGTGGTTGGCGAGGCGTCTAATCGGCCATTAATCGCCAATGATTCTATTGAAAATCAGGCTCGAAACCGCCGGGTAGAAATCTCTATCGAACAAGGTAAAGCGAAAGAGTCGAATGAAATAATTGTAACTCAATAGTTTGCCATCAAAAGATAAGCGCAATCTCTACAAGTTAAAGAGATTGCGCTTTTTTGTTTTATAAATGTGCCTTACAGCGCTTTTACTAACAAATAACAGATAAAAAAGTGAATATGTTTGGTTAATAGGCATCATTTGGTATAATCGGCGAATTATTGCATACGTTATGCTATTGACTGGATTGTATACACATCTAGAAAATAGAGCTGTGCTGTTTTTTTAATTTATTATCAAGGTATTACTGTCTTTTTTATTTAGCAAAACCGAGTGTAGTGCTATTTGATGGTGATACCTGTGGACGCCCCATGAAGTTTATTGTAAAGCTGTACCCTGAAATTATGATGAAGAGCAAGTCGGTAAGAATGCGCTTTACCAAAATGCTTGAAACTAATATACGTAATGTGCTTAAAAATGTGGATGAAGGTGCAAAAGTACAACGCTTATACGATCGTATCATCGTGCAAGTACCGAGCGATAAACCGGAGTTATGTGACGTTTTTGCAGAGCGACTAGCGTGTATTCCAGGTATTGCTCACGTGGTGCAAGTGAGTGAGTACACTTTTGATTCAATCGATCATATTTATCAGCAAGCTTTACCAAAGTACCGCGATGAAATTGCCGGTAAAACTTTTTGTGTCCGCGTAAAACGTTCTGGTAATCACGACTTTAATTCAATTGATGTTGAGCGTTATGTCGGTGGCGGATTAAATCAACACACTGAGGCGCTAGGGGTGAAACTTAAAGACCCTGACGTGACCGTTAATCTTGAAATCAATCAAGATAAGCTTTACATGGTTGAGCGTCGTATTCAAGGTTTGGGTGGTTTTCCGATGGCGACCCAAGAAGATGTGTTGTCGCTTATTTCAGGCGGTTTCGATTCTGGTGTGTCGAGTTTTCAGTTTATTAAAAAAGGTGCTCGTACCCATTACTGTTTCTTTAATTTAGGTGGCGCTCAGCACGAAATTGGCGTTAAGCAAGTCGCTTACCATCTATGGAAGAAGTACGGGGAGTCTCACAAAGTACGTTTTGTGTCGGTGCCATTTGAGCCTGTAGTTGAAGAGATTTTAGAGCGTATTGATAACGGTCAGATGGGTGTGGTACTTAAGCGTGTAATGATGCGAGCAGCAACACGCATTGCTGACAAATACGGTATTCAAGCACTAGTGACAGGTGAGAGCTTAGGTCAAGTATCTAGCCAAACACTGACTAATTTAAATGTTATCGATCGCAGCACCGATTTATTGATTTTACGCCCGCTTATCGCAATGGACAAACAAGATATTATTAATCAGAGCCGTATTATTGGCACTGAAGATTTTGCTAAATCTATTCCCGAGTATTGTGGTGTTATTTCACAAAAACCTACGGTTAAAGCGGTATTATCGAAGGTTGAAGCCGAAGAGCTTAAATTCTCTGAAGATTTAATCGACCGTGTGGTTGCATCTGCAGTGGTAATGGATATTCGCGATATTGAAGCTGAAATGAACCAACAAGTGACCGAGACCGAAACGGTTAACGATGTCGCTTCTGGCGAAATAATTATTGATGTTCGTGCACCTGAAGAAGAAGAACGTAGCCCATTATTAATTGATAATGTAATGGTTAAAGCGATTCCATTCTTTAAGTTAGCCACCCAATTTGCCGATTTAGATAAGTCTAAAACGTATTTGTTATATTGCGATCGTGGCGTAATGAGTAAGCTGCAAGCCTTATATCTTGTAGAAAAGGGCTATACTAACGTTAAAGTGTATCGCCCTTAAGCCGTCGAAACGACACCGTCTTTGCGGTGTCGTGACTTTGGTCTATTTTTAGGGATTTATCCACGTTAGTGTTAGTTGTGGCAGTGAGCTTAAACAGTAATACGCTTTGAGTGAGATGAATCACAGACAATAAAAAACCGCATTTAATGCGGTTTTTTATTGTCTCAGTAACGTGCTTAAGATGAGCTAGCTCTAGTTAGCTTGAACCACTTCTGAAGTTTTTTGTTGTTCATCATTGTCAGCAATTAAAATGCTGTTAACATCATTATTGATATCAATTTGCATCGCTTCAATGCTTTGTGATAATTCAGCATGTAAATCGATCATATCGATAGGTTCTAGTTCAGTCGCTTGAGCAGAAGATAAACCCAATATAGATAATAGTGCGACTGCAAAAATAGTGTTTAGGTTGAACATAGGGGATGAGCCTCCAGGCTAATAAGTCACATTTGCCGGACTATCCCAGTAACATCGTAGAGATTGTCCAACTGTATTTTCAATGATGCTAATTTAACCAAACACAGTGTTCTTTACAAACGACAAAAAATAACGATAATCATTAGAAAAACTAATTAAAAAACGAGAGATTGATCACTATGTCTAGACGATTACCTCCTTTGAATGCAGTTAAAGCATTTGAAGCTGCAGCACGACATTTGAGCTTTACCCGCGCCGCAGAAGAGTTGTTTGTCACTCAGGCTGCGGTGAGTCATCAAATTAAAGCATTAGAAGATTTTTTAGGGCTAAAACTGTTTAGACGTAAAAATAGATCATTATTGTTAACAGAAGAAGGCCAAAGCTATTTTCTGGACATTAAAGATATTTTTATTGAACTCGGCGAGGCAACTAATCGCCTGCTTGCCCGAAGCGCGGTAGGATCGTTAACGGTGAGTATGTCTCCGAGTTTTGCTATTCAATGGTTAGTGCCTCGTTTAGCTAAGTTTAGCGAAAAAAATCCTGATATTGATGTGCGTATTAAAGCGGTAGACAGCGATGCCAGTTCGTTAACGGATGATGTCGATGTGGCGATTTATTACGGTCAAGGTAATTGGCCTGGACTACGTGCTGATAAACTGCGTAATGAAGTGCTGATTCCAGTATGCTCACCATTATTACTTAACGGGCCTAAGCCATTAATTCAACCGAGTGATTTAAAGCTCCATACTCTATTACATGATTCCAGTCGCCAAGATTGGCAGGCATGGTTTAGGCAATGTGGTGTCACTGACATCAATGTCAATCAAGGGCCGATATTCAGTCATTCTTCATTAGTGTTACAAGCCGCTGCGCATGGCCAAGGTGTGGCATTAGGATATAGTGTACTTGCTCGGCCTGATATCAAAGCTGGGCGTTTAGTGTGTCCGTTTTCTGAGGTGCTGGTGAGCAAAGATGCTTATTATTTAGTGTGTCAGCAAAACCATTCTGAGATTGGTAAAATTTCAGCTTTTAGAGAGTGGATGGTCGATATGTTTGCAGAGGAGTCGCGTAGTGAGTTACTTACCGGATAATACGCCAGTATTAGCTGAAGACTTTCTTTTGCAAGGTTCTAAAAGTGACACCTTGATTGTTTTTGCTCATGGTGCTGGTGCGAATATGCATCATCAATATATGACTTCGATGACCGATAAGTTAATCGCTCAAGGCTATCAAGTGTACCGATTTAATTTCTTGTATATGCAAGCCAATATGCAAGATGGTAAACGTCGTCCGCCTGACCGTGCGCCTAAATTACTTGCGCACTATGAACAGGTGCTGCTTGATATTCAACAAAAAATGGCTCTTGGTCTTATCAATTGTCAGCGGATAATCTTAATGGGTAAGTCAATGGGCGGTCGCATGTCGGCGATATTGACCAGTTCAGACCATCAACTACAACAGCCCCTTATTACCGATGTTGCCAATAAAATTAGTGCAATTGTGTGTTTGGGCTACCCATTTATTCCCCTCAAAGGTGGAGAGCCACGACTTGCGCCTATTCAGCACAATTCCATTCCGATGCTGATTGTTCAAGGTGAACGCGATAAATTTGGCGACCTTCAACAAGTACCCAATTGGGCTTTGGGTGAACATGCAGAAGTCTGTTGGATTGGTGATGGTGACCATAGTTTACAACCGCGAAAATCGTCTGGTTATACCCTTGAGGGCAATCTTAATCATGCCATTGAGAATATTCGTCAGTTTATTACCCGATTAGGTTAATGCTGTAACGCGATGTTTTACGCATATGTGGTGACTATTATGCTGATATTTTTATTAACGTCACCATAGTTATTAATACCTGCATTAATAAGTATGGTGATGGTTTAAGTCACGAAAATCAGCTTGCTTCAATAGTATGATGCATTGTCGGTTTATGTTGTATGAGGTTAAGTAAAATGAATAAAGGTCTATTATTATTTGCCACATTAAGTGGTTTTATGGCTGTAGCACTGGGTGCTTTTGCTGCTCATGGGCTTAAAACTATCGCACCACCGGAATTAGTGAGTATTTTTAAACTCGGGGTCGATTATCAGTTTTATCATACCTTTGGATTGATTGCATTGGCTTTTTCTGCTCATTGGATCCCCTCTAAGTTGATCAACTGGGCTGCTTATAGCTTTATTGCCGGGATAATATTGTTTTCTGGTTCGTTATACCTTTATGCCTTTACGGGGGCTAAATGGATTGGCCCAATTACGCCTATGGGCGGGTTATGCTTCTTAGTGGGGTGGTTGTTATTTGCTGCGGCGATTTGGCATGCAAAATCAGCAGAATAATGCCTTAGCTAAATTCTCCCACCTTGAGCATTTTTGAGTATAATAGCGAGATTATTGTCTCGCTATTATGCGAATATCCTTACGCTAAGGCTCCAAATGAAAAACCTATTCCTATTTTGTCGCTCAGGCTATGAAAAAGACTGTGCGGCAGAAATTCAACAACGGGCAACAGAATTAAATGTGGGTGGTTTTGTTAAAACCAATATTAACGATGCCTATGTGATTTATCAATGTTTTGACGATAATGGTGCCGATACGTTAGTTAAGGAATTGGCACTTAGTTCATTAGTTTTTGCGCGTCAGATGTTTGCCGCGGGTGAGTTGTTGAGTGATTTACCTGAACAAGATCGAGTCGGGCCTATTGTGGCTTCATTGGCCGCGCTGTCAAAATGTGGTGAGCTACGCGTTGAAACGCCTGACACTAATGAAGCAAAAGAATTATCTGCATTTTGTCGTAAATTGACAGTGCCGTTACGTCAAGGTTTAAAAAAGAGCGGCGCATTGCTTAACGCTGAAAGTGACCGCCGTCCTATTATTCATGTGTGTTTTATCGGACCAGGCAAAGCGTATGCGGGTTATTCGTTAAGCCACAATAGTTCGCCACACTTTATGGGTATTCCTCGGTTAAGAATGGCTGCAGATGCACCAAGTCGTTCAAGCCTTAAGCTAGATGAAGCTTTTGGAGCCTTTTTAACTAAAGAAGAGCAAGAAACACGTTGTCGTAGTGGGTTAAATGCCGTTGATTTAGGCGCTTGTCCTGGCGGTTGGACTTACCAATTAGTTCGCCGTGGGATGATGGTGGCTGCCGTTGATAACGGTCCAATGGATCCAAAATTGATGGAAACAGGCCAAGTGAAGCATTACCGTGCAGATGGTTTTCGTTTTGAGCCACCGCGTAAAAATGTGTATTGGTTAGTGTGTGATATGGTTGAAAAGCCAGCCCGAGTTGCTGAATTAATGGAAGCATGGGCGATTAATGGTTGGTTTAAAGAAGCTATTTTTAATCTTAAGTTACCAATGAAAAGCCGCTATAAAGAAGTTAGCGTGATTTTAGAAACCATTGGTGCCATTTTAACTGAAAATGAAATTGATTTTAAAATGCAGTGTAAGCACCTTTATCATGACCGCGATGAAGTGACCGTGCATTTATGGATATTCCCTGAAAAGGGTGTGAGCTACGCATAAAAATACTATTGCGCCGCTAACAAAAAGCCCCTTATGCAACATTGCATAAGGGGCTTTTTAGTTAATGACAGATAACTCAGTCATTAACGTAACCATATGGAATTATCCTAGACGATCGAGTACTGCTTGAGTGAAGTCGGTAGTGCCGTGAGTGCCGCCTAAATCGCGAGTCGTACGGTCGCCTTCTTCAATAACAGCCGATACTGCGCTACGGATCATCTCAGCTTTATCAGACATGCCTAAGTACTCTAGCATTTGAATCGACGCTAAAATTACTGAGGTTGGATTGGCTAAGTTTTTACCGGCGATATCTGGTGCACTGCCGTGTACCGCTTCAAATATAGCAGCATCGCGACCGATGTTTGCACCTGGAGCCATGCCTAAACCGCCTACAAGACCGGCACATAAGTCAGACAAAATGTCGCCAAATAGGTTAGTGGTCACAATAACATCAAAGTTTTCAGGATTCATAACCAGTTTCATACAAGTGGCATCAACAATCATTTCTTCGGTGGTGATGTCTGGGTAACGCAGGCTCACTTCACGTGCCACTTTCAAGAATAAACCTGAAGTTGATTTCATGATGTTAGCTTTATGAACGATAGTCACTTTTTTACGATTTTCTTTACGTGCAAGTTCGTATGCGAACGTGGTGATTTGCTCTGCACCTTGACGAGTAATGATACTGGTTGCTTCGGCTGTTTGACCATCGTCAGAGATTTTTTGGCCTAAGCCTGAGTACATACCTTCAGTGTTTTCACGCACGGTAATAATATCAATGTTCTCGTAACGCGCTTGGGTTCCCTTAAATGAAATCACCGGGCGCACGTTAGCATAAAGGCTGAACTTTTTACGTAAGCTCACATTAATAGAGGTAAAACCTTCACCGACAGGTGTGGTTAATGGTCCTTTAAGCGTAATGCGATTTTTCTCGATAAGGTCTAAAGTACGTTGCGGTACTAATTCACCGTGTTTTTCTAACGCCGTTAACCCTGCATCAGCAAATTCATATTCAAAGTTACATCCTGCTTTATCGAGGATTTTTAATGCTGAATCGATAATGCTTGGGCCAATCCCATCACCTGGGATCACGGTTATTGTACGTTTTGACATGAATAGTCCTTCCACGGTTGTGGTTACTGCAATTGATAGACCGCATATATGACACGGCTAGGTGACGATAAAAAGCGTCGTTTTTCTGCGGCGTATTTTAACGACTTTTAATGTTTATTTACAGAAAATAGTGAGTATTATCACATTATTTCCGTTATTTTTAAGTCAATTCTAATTTGATTGTTTTACTATGAACCTTTATTACAAATCGTTTACTTGTAAAGTATCTTAATGCTGAAGATTTATCTGCGGTTCAATGTTTTATTGGCAGCATTAGATTATTCTGTAAGCATTTTTTATAAAGACGACTTTGGTCGCATGTCATGTCTTTTGCTGGTTGGCTTAACGTTAGCTAGTCAATATTGAGATAATCCAACACGATGATCTATTACGGTGATCTATAAAAATAATCAATCAACGTTACCATTAGAGGAAAACTGTGAAATTATTCAATTTAATTCCATTGGCAGTCTGTCTGTCATTTAATGCCCATGCGGCTCCACAACGTGCACTGTCCCTTGATGACATTATGCATTTTGAAACCTTACAACAGCCGGTTATTTCTGATAATGGCAACGTGATTGCGGTACAGGCTACTCCTGATAGAGGCAATAGTCGTGCATTAATCCGTTTTAGTGATAACAGTAAACAGTATGAAATTGCCAATGGCACCGATGTGAATGTCAGTGCTGATGGCAAATTTGTGTTGGCGACCATTGAAGCGAACTTATTTGAGCGAGAAACCAAGAAGAAAGCCGATTTACCCCATGAGGTGGTCTTACTGAATACTCAAAGTGGTAAGCAACAGACGTTTGAGAATGTAGATTCCGCCCTATTTAGCGACAATGGTCATTTTTTAGTTTTAAAATTTAAAATTAGCAAGCCTGAGTCTACCGATGAGAAATCTGAATTATCGGAATCTAAGGCTGTTGAATCCATTGCTTCTGAGTCTAAAGCTTCTAAATCTATTATCTCTGAACCAACGGTTGCCGAAAATACTGCTAAGGTTGAAGATGATACTGATGTTGAAATTGAGGAAGCAGATAAAGGCTCTGATGTTCGGTTAATTAATCTGGCTACCAATCAACACACCCAGCTATCTGATGTGACCCAATTTGCTTTTGATAAAGCTGGTAATCATTTTGTTGCAGTCGTTAATCAAGGTGAAAATCAACTGCACCAGATAGTGCTGGTAGCATTGGATGACCAAAAACAGCGTCAGCTTTATGGTAGTCGCGATGAACATATTGAAGCATTAGCGATCAGCGATGATGGTCAATATGTTGCCGTGACGAAAGGCGCTGCGAGTTCGACACGCTATGGCCGTGAGCACAACATGTTGCTTATTGATGTAGAGCAGAATAAACAACAGCAATTTGCCCAGTCTGAAGCTTGGACATATAACCAATATTCAAGCTTACAGTTTTCAAAAGACGGTCAACGTTTGTATGTTGGTCGAGTTCCCCAAGTTGCTCAGCAAGCTGAATTAGCTGATTATCAAAATGCCAATGATGTGTTTAATCCAGAGATTATCACGGCGAAAAAGCAGCTACGCATTTGGCATGGTGATGATGCCAAAATTAAGCCTCAAGAAGTCAAAGAATATGAGCAAGAATTAAAACGCACTTATTTAGCGGTTTTACACTTAGATTCAAATAAGTTAGTCCAATTAGCTGATCAAGTGGTGCCAGATGTTACTTATGGTGAGCAAGCGCGTTTTTTATTGGCCAGTTCAGATGTGCCATATCAAAAAATGATCACCTGGGCAGGTTTTTATCGTGATGTGTATTTGGTTGATGTAAACAACGGTAATAAAATTCCAGTGTTAACTCAGCAACCCAGTGATGCAATGCCGACTCTGTCACCGAATGCTAAGTTTCTAGCTTATTATCAGCAAGGTAACGTGTTTCTTTTAGACATTGCATCTCAACGTCGGGTTAATTTGACTGCTAATATTACGACACCGTTTGCTGATGAAGACCATGATTATCCCAGTGCTGCACCCGGTTACGGTTTTGGCCCTTGGCTAACTGATGATAGTGCGATAACCGTTTATGATAAATATGATGTATGGCAGTTTAATACCGCATCGAACCAAGGGTTTATGTTAACCAATGGCGAAGGGCGAAAGCAGAAAACTCAATTTAGACTGGTTGGCTTAGTGAAGGATGAATTGTTACCCGCAGTAGTGAGTGATGCTGAAACTGTGCTATTGCAAGGTTATAGTCATCTATCAAAAGCAGACGGTTTTTTCAGCGCCAAAATGGGTGTTGCTGGTGTGAAGCGCTTAACCGAAAGCAACAGTAAATTAACGTTGCTTGCCAGAGCTAATAAAGCCTCGACAGTGGTGTTTTCGAAACAGCGCTATGATTTATATCCTGATTTATATATTGCAACTAATACCTCACCACAGAACGCCCAACAGGTGACCCAACTTGATAAGCAGCGTAAACCCTTTAAATGGGGCAATGCGGAGCTAGTACATTGGCGAGATGGTGACGGTGTTAACATGGATGGGGTACTCATTAAGCCAACAAATTACCAAGCCGGTAAACAGTATCCAACTTTGGTGTATTTCTATCGGTTTATGAGCGATAGGCTACATGCGTTTCCTGATATGAAGCTCAATCATCGACCTAACTTTGCTTGGTATGCAGACAATGGTTATGCGATTTTCTTGCCTGATATTCGTTTCGAGATAGGTTATCCGGGAATATCTTCAGTAAAAGCACTGACCGCAGGCGTACAAAAATTGATAGCGATGGGGATTGCCGATCCTGATGCTGTTGGTATTCAAGGGCATTCTTGGGGCGGCTATCAGAGTGCATATGCGGTAACCCAAACCAATATCTTTAAAGCTGTTGTGACTGGTGCTCCGGTATCGAATATGACCAGTGCTTATAGTGGCATTCGCCATGGTTCAGGGCTAGCAAGACAATTTCAATATGAAACGGGCCAAAGTCGAATGGGCGAGAGTCTATTCAAGGCACCACAAAAGTATATTGAAAACTCGCCGATTTTTTATGTCGATCGCATTCAAACACCCATGATGATTATGTTTGGTGATAAAGATGATGCTGTACCATGGGAGCAGGGTATTGAGCTATATCTGGCAATGCGTCGTGCAGGCAAGGATGTGGTGTTTTTACAATATGAAGATGAGCCACATCATTTGAAAAAATATCCCAATAAACTTGATTATACCATTAAGATGAAGCAGTACTTCGATCATTACTTAAAGGGTGAGCAAGCCCCAGATTGGCTCCGCCAAGGTGAAGCTTATCAGGAGTATAAAAAGTAGATTAAAACGGCTATCAATGTTTGATCTGAATTAACTTTTACGCCCTATGCTGATACCGATAGGGCGTTTTTGTTATTGATACCACAGACAAATAAGCAACTATTGTGGTTCTTGATGAGTTATTGGCACGGCAAAATATTGATCTTCAGTGTCTTGTCCCCATGCAATCAGCAGATTATCTCTAAATAACAATGGGGTGCACTCTTCTTTAGTGGTTTCACCGTCTGATTTTATGTGGTGGGTACGGTAGTACATCACTTGATATTGTCCATCAATGCCGGTTTTGGCTTCGACAAAATCTGCACTGCCTAATAATGTTCTGATCTCATCAAGGCTTTGACCAAAGCTGACTTCACTCATTTTTTGTAAGTTGAATGCTTGGCGATCATCCCATGCTCGGTCTTCTGGCTGTGGTTCATAAACAAAAATCACCACGGCAACAAACAGTAAATAGGCAGTGAAAATTCCACCGATGATATACGTCACTTTTGTATTCATAATCTGTGTAATCCGTTATGGTATTAATACCGTTGAGGTTATGTGTTTTTACTCAACTCTGGATAATAAACGGTTATCAAATAACACTTTTTTGTTATCTGTATTGTATCGACTTACCATAAGCCTACTATTATGTTAAAACCCTTGGCAACATCAATAGCAAGAGTGATAGCAGACGTTAAATACACTTATTTTTAACGCTTTAGCCCATCCCTTATCCAGAGTAGAGGTTAGCTTATTATGGCATTAGTTTGTTATTGGATTGATCCTAAATTGTTTCAAATTAATATTCAGTGGAATATCGCATTGTAACTGCGCTAATTTATAACTAATTCTGGCAATCTCTTTTCCTTCGGCTAATTTAAGTGCTTGCTTGGCGCCAAGGTTATCTAAAGAACGATATAAATTAGCTAGCGTTCTAAATTTATTGAGTAAATCCGCTGCAGATTTTGGGCCTATGCCCATAATTCCGGGAATTTTATTGCCGCTGTCACCCGCTAATGCAATAAAGTCGAGCATTTGGTATTGCTCTATTCCCAGTTTCTTTTCATATTGCGCAACATCAAAGACTTGCTGATTAAAGTGATCCCACAAGGTGAGATTTTTGGTCGGTAACTGGCTAAAGCCTTTGTCGGTTGACACAATAATCACTTCACCCTTGTTGCTGATCATTTTCATCGCGATGGTGGCGATAACATCATCGGCTTCAGATTGAGCGTCGAAAGAATTGATATCGTGTTCAGCCAATGTGGCTTTGATATTTACCAGGCCATCACTTAATGCCGTCGGCATGGGTTTACGACCTTTTTTGTAATCACTGTACAGCGTTTTGCGCCAAGATGGCTCATTGCCATCCCAAACGACAATGCAATGAGTCGGTTGATGTTGTAACAGCATTTTTTTTGATGCTGCTAAAACACGTTCTTGAACGCTGGTAATATCGTTTTCATCAGGTAGCACCGCATGAATGCGGCGTACGAGATTGAGTCCATCAATAATGAGTAATTTATTCATTTGTTTTTATTATTTCGTAGCAGGGCACGTAAGCGCTGCCTGGCAGTTTCATTCGTTGTTGTTTAACAAAAGCGTTTAATAGCTTATCCATCATTAGCATGAGCTTAGCATCACCTTCAATCTTAAAGGGACCAAACTCTTGAATTAACTTGATGGTATCGCCTTTTACGTTACCGGCGACAATACCTGAAAACGCTTTACGTAAGTTAGCGGCAAGTTCTGCCTTATTTTCTTGAAAATAGAGATTCAAATTTGCCATAACTTCATGGGTCGGCGCAAAGGGTAATTGAAATTCGGGTTCAATTTTGAGTGACCATTGATACTGGTAAGCATCACATTTTTCTTTGCGATAGATTTTTACTTGCTCCATGCCTTGCTTCATTATTTGCGCCACTTTGGCAGGGTCGCCGATAATGATTTGATACTTACTCTGTGCTTCTTCGCCTAATGTTGCCCCGATAAATTCATCGATAACGGCAAAGTATTCAGCACTTTCAGCAGGTCCGGTTAATACCAGTGGAAAGGATGCATGGCAATTTTCTTTATTTAATAAGATACCAAGAAAGTAGAGTAGTTCTTCAGCCGTACCCGCGCCGCCAGGGAAAATGACAATACCATGGCCTAAACGGACAAAGGCTTCTAGACGCTTTTCTATGTCGGGTAAAATGACTAATTCATTAACAATTTGGTTTGGGGGCTCAGCAGCAATAATACTGGGTTCGGTTAAGCCGATATAACGGGCGTTGTGAACTCGTTGCTTTGCGTGGGCAATCGCCGCGCCTTTCATTGGGCCTTCCATAGCACCAGGGCCGCAACCGGTGCAAATATCCAGTCTACGTAGCCCAAGTTGGTAACCGACATCGCGGGTATATTGGTATTCAACAGCATTGATGCTGTGTCCTCCCCAACAAACCACCACATTAGGGTCTTTCATTGGCGAGATTGCTTGAGCATTGCGTAAAATATCAAACACCACATTGGTAATGTGGCTGGCATTACTTAAGTCAATATGCTTTAAATTTTCGTACTTATTGCTGATGTATATAATATCGCGGAGTACTGCAAACAAATGTTCTTGAATACCGACAATGATTTCCCCGTCGACGAAGGCTTGTAGAGGAGGGTTGATGAGTTCAATTTGGATGCCTCTTTCACGCTGTAAAATATTAAGGCTAAAAGATTCATAGCGACTAAACAGGTCTTCGGAACTGTCGCTGATAAGGCCTGAAGCTAACACCGCGAGTGAGCAATTTCGATATAATTGGTAAAGGTCGCTTTTTGCACCTTGTTTCAGACGTTCGACTTCTAATTGAGAAAGCTGATCTAGACTACCACGTGGACTAATTTTTACTATCATAAGCAACTCCTTTGGACTCGAGTGTTTGATGCCGAGTCCAAAGAAAACTGTCTTGGGAGGCTAGATATCAATAACGACTCGGTCTCTGCCGTTGTTTTTTGCTTGGTATAATGCAGCATCTGCTCTTTCGAAAGCTTCTTCAAGCGTTTCGTTTTCCATTACTTGTGCAGCACCTATAGATAATGTAACTGTAATTCTCTGATTTTTAAACTTAAACGGAATATTTTTGATTTTCTCTCTCACTCGATTCAATAATTGAGAGATATGTTCATCAGTAACATCAGGTAATAGTAATACAAATTCTTCACCACCATAACGAGCAACAAACTCGCTATCGCGTAATGAGTTTTTTAACGCCATAGCAATGACTTGCAGGGTTTTATCGCCGGTACTGTGGCCAAAACTATCATTAATGCCTTTAAAGTGGTCTATGTCTGTAACGGCTATCCACAGTGGCGTTTTAAAGCGGACATGGTTGCGATACTCTTGCTCCATGCGATCTTCTAACGCAGTACGGTTTGCTAATTGGGTAAGCGGATCGAGTAGGTTGAGCTTTTGATGTTCAAATAGCTTTTCTTTGTAACTATTCGCTTCCTGGCTCATTGAATTGAGCTCTTTACGCATTGTCTCTATTGATTTACGTAAAATGGTTTGTTCACGTTGTTCCAGTGCCTCTTTACGAGACAGTGAATCGCGAAGTGAAGATAACTGCACCGTCAGTTGAATCTTTAATTGGTTAAGATCATCTGCATCTACCACTAACTCGTCGGCGTTATTGACGCGTAAATTGATTTCTTTATTTAATTGACCTTTAAGTTGCTCACAACGTTGGTTGTTGTTATGGGTGTTGTTGACCACATCGCGAACGATAGTCAGAGCATCGTTGAGGGCAAATAAAAAGTCTTGTGATGCGGTTTTTTCGCGAGCAATATTTTCTAATAGTAAGCTTAATATCGATTGGTAAGAATCCAGTAAGTTATTTAAGCTGATATCACCAAGTAACACTTCTTTTATGACTAGAATTTGGTCCCGTTGATCTTTTCTAAATTCAATTTCAGCAATTTTAGCGGCAAGCTCTTTAGCTAGCTGAATATGGTGAGGCAAAATTTCGTAATTGTCGGCATCAGCAAATTCGTGTTTTAAAATTTCTTCATAGAAAAAAATCAGTTTTTCAACTTTGGGAATGTATTCCCATACAGTATGGAATGGTTTGCCTAATTCTTGTTTAAAGTAAGTGATTTCTTTTTTGAGTTTATCTGGTGCAGAGTTAATTCGTTGGATTTGACGGATCACTCGATTGAGGCCATTACGACTGTCTTCTAAACGAGTCATGGTATGGCTATATTGAGATTTTAATAGTCTTTCGATATCGACGAGTTCAGGTAGTGCCTCGTCAATTTGCTCAAAATTGTGCATATGATGGCGCAATTTAGCCAGTTTATTATCGAGTTCTAAGTTTTGCCCTTTACAAGCAAGACTCAGATGAGTGATAAATTGAATTAATGTTTTCAATTTATCATTACGATCGATATTTATTTCTTCGAGAGCAAGTTTAGCTGCATGGAGCTTTTGCTTCATCAACGAAATTTGAGTTATCGCTGTATTTGACTCTTTCATTTTGCAGTGCCTACTTTCATTCTTCAGCTAAAGGCATCTATTGCCGTGATTAGGATATTAATTTAGACGGCAAATCGAATTTATAGTAATTAACATATCATCGATTAACATTATAGTAATATTATCTCAATAATGTTGTGCAGCAAATCCAATTACCGTACAAAATCTCATAACTGGTCACAATAGCATGTTTATTAATCAATTAGTTTTTCGGCCAGTTGATCTCTTGGGTGTTACGATTACTTTCTGCACGAATGATGCCGCGATTAAGTGCTTGAGTCAGATTTAAATAAAGTGGGCGCATAAAAACAGCCGCTGGAGCGAAATTAAGTGGTCGCAATGACACATAAGCGGGTTGCTCAGTTATTTCCATGGCTGCAGCAAGTGCGTATTGCAATGTTTCAAATTGTAATTCAGCACTGATGCTGGCATCTGGGTTACCCAGTAGTGGCAAATTAATGTGACCAATACTGGCATGTTGGACCGCGGATATGTTAGCAAAATTTGGTATAGTAAATTGGGTCTCATGTAATTGTTTAAGGCAATCAATTACAGCATGTAAGATATTTTCTGCGTCGTATTGCTTATCGAAATAACATGCAATCAATCCTGAACGTATTATATACACTTCAGTGTCTAGGTGTTTACTGAACAGGCTATTAAAATTTTGCATCAATGCGATAGATTCAGTGAGCCCAAGTTGAATATCAATATTGTTTAATTTATTGATATTCACTAACGCGATCGTTTTAGACTCAGTGTGTTTAAGAGTGCTGATGCGTTGAATAAACGCCCTGTAACCTTGGGCTTGCGTTATAGGGTCTATGGTATTTAAATGTTGGGCGTTAAGGTATAAGGTATTTCGCTGTTGAAATTTTCTGTAGATAAAAAACAACACGATAATCGCAATACTGAAACCGAGAATTAATACTAAAATGATAAATTGACTATATTTATTCTTTGCCGTTTGTTGATGTAGTTTATTACGTAATAAACCCAGTTCGAATTTTAATTTTTGTTCAGTGAGTTCAGAGAAATCATTTGTTTGTTCGGTTTTTTGTTGCGATGTGTTGATCAGCTCAACAATGGCATCGACTGTTGCAAGTGCTGCATTGAGGTTGTTTGTTTTGCGATATGCGGTAGATAAATAGCCTAATGCTTCTGTTTGCACATCATTTAAATGTTTCTTTTTAGCCAGTTCAATAGCCTTGTTCGCATGATCAATAGCCTCATTCCACATGCCTTCACTGGTATTTATTTGGGCAAATAGTAGTTCATTATGGACTAAGTAATGTTCTACTTTCCGAGCTCTAAATATATCATTTGCACGTTGCATTACGTTCAATGCTGCTTGGATATTATTTAATTTGAAGTAAGCCTCGCCTAAGTTGTGGTATGTGAGCCCTATGGCGATTTCATTTCCCATACGCTCATTAACTTGCTGGACATTTAAATAATAGTCGATGGTTTTATTCCATTGATCTTGGCCAGCGTAAATCATTGCGATGACCGTCAAGGTCTCTGCTAGGTAGACATCTTGACCTATCGCTTGAAGTATTTCGGCAGCATTATGGGCATATTTTAGGGCATCATCCCATTGTTCTAAATCTCGGTATGTACGCGCAAGATTAAGTTGTGTATGGGCTTTAATTCCGGGGTAATCCAGACTATTGGCTAAACGAAATGCTTCACTGTAGTGCTGGAGTGACTTGGCTTGATCGCCATTAAGATTGTAATAACGACCTAACTGGGTTTCGGCATCGGAGATAAAATAATTATTGTGTAATTGGTAAGCGATATCGCGGTAACGATTTAAGTGAGAAAATGCCGGCGTAGGTTGAAGTAGCAATGAATGTAACATGCTGAGTTGTTCATGAAGTGTTGATTTAAATAGCGTACTTTCTAAACTGACATCTGTATTAACCATATTCAACGCATTATTTGATTCAACAATCACCTGATTATATTCTTGGTTTTGACGGCCTTTAATTCGCGCTTTAAGCATGATGACGACGGCTTGCTCAAGTGTGGTTGATGCAATGGCGTCTAATTGTGTTATGAGCAATTTAGCGTCTTTATACTTAGTAGGTGATGTAAGCTTTGCTTCTAAATTCAGTCGAGCCAGCAGCTCTAAATCGCGATGAAGTTCATTGGGTGGGTAACTTAATTCATTTGCGGCTTGCTCAAATTCCTCCTTATTTGAAAATTGTAAAGGAAACTCTGTGGCCTTCATTAGTTTTGTATACAGCTTTTGAGGATTTTCTTTGAAAAATATTTCTTGCTGCTCAATATCCCTTGCTGAAACCACTGAACTTAATAGTATCGAACATAATATGACCAGAGGAAAACATCGCAGCATAGTAAGAGATACCTTTTATAGTGTTAGTTAACGTGGACTTCATTTTTACGTGGAATGAATAAATAAATTTACCTGAGTCAGATGTTCTCACCGGGTGTTTTCCACTAAATTGCAAATTGCCACTGTGTTAATGAGTCTAGAACGTTATAATTGTTCGGAATTTAAAATAAAAACAATAGAATCATACCAGAAGGAACCTAGAGTGAAACCTACTTCTCTTGCAATTTTAACCAGCAGTGCTATTTTTTCGATGAGTTGGGCAATGCCTGCACTTGCAGATGTCGATTACCATATCGATATTAACCAACCCACACACCATTTAGCCCAAGTTAGTGTGTCATTCCCTCAAACCAATTCGGATGTATTAACGGTCAATTTACCGGTATGGCGAACAGGTCGTTATCAAGTATTACCCGTTGCAGATGGCGTAAGGTTGTTTAATGCGACCGACAGTAAAGGACAATCATTACCTTGGAAACGCACTGCCAGTGGCGAATGGCAAATCGCCTTAACCAAACCTACATCGGTGAAGGTGACATATCAATTACATGCCAATGAGCTTGGTGATCGTTTACGTCACATTGATAGTAGCCATGCTTTTTTAGATGCCAGTGGTGTATTTATGTATAGCCCTGCATTTCGTCAGCAACCCGTTACGGTCAACATGGAAGTTCCTGAAGGTTGGAAAAGTTACTCTGGCATGGATAAAGGCAGCACATCACATTCATTTAAAGCGGCCAATTATGATGTGTTAGTTGATTCACCGATAGAAACAGGCATAAACCAACATGTCAGCTTTGAGGCTGACGGTCGTGATTACGACGTGGTATTTTGGGGCGAAGGTAATTACGATACTCAAAAAATTGTAGCAGATCTCACCAAAATCAGTGGTCAGGCATCGGCTATTTGGCCTGATTATCCATTTAAACGATATGTGTATATGGTGCATGCAACCAGCGGTGCTCGTGGTGCAACAGAGCATCTCAATTCTACTATTATCCAATTACCACGATTTAATTTTCGTGAACGCGAAGATTATTTACGCTTTATCAGTACCGCCTCGCACGAGTTTATTCATACGTGGAATGTTAAAGCTTACCGACCTCAAGGGCTGGTTCCGTATGATTATCAGTCGGAAAATATGACCGATTTACTGTGGATGGCTGAAGGCTCCACCAGTTATTTCCAAAATCAGTTATTGTTACGCGCTGGAGTGATAACCGCCAAAGAGTTCTTTGACGATTTAAGTCAACGTATTGTGCTTAATCAACATAACCCAGGTCGTGAAGTCCAATCTGTCGCAGAAGCCAGTTTAGGCCAGTGGAGTAGCACTTGGGGCGATTATGCTGTTAATCACAGTGTGAATATTTACTCTGAAGGTTACTTGGCTTCAATGGCACTTGATTTTAGTTTGCTAAGCGATACGCAACTTGCTCATTCATACAGAGATGTCCATAAAGCGCTTTATCAACAATATAAAATTCCATTAAGTTATAACGTCGCGGACGTGCAATCTATTTTAAAAAATCTTTCTGGTAAAGATTACCAGTCGTGGTGGGCTGAATATGTAAACCAACCGTTTAGTTTATCTTTTGATGACTTGTTGGCACATGCTGGTTTGATCACGACTTATGGTAAATCTCCTAAAACAGAAGTAGATGCCGGAATGATGTTGTCTGGTTTATATAACGATTTAATTATTGCGAGTGTGCTAAAAAATGGCCCAGCTTGGAATGCTGGTGTTGCTGCCGGAGATGAAATTGTTGCTGTTAATGGTTTAAAGGTTACCGCGGATGGTTTAACTAAACGTCTTAATGATTTTAATGTTGGTGATACGATTAAACTAAGCATATTCAGGGATGAGCGGTTAAAGGAAGTGAGTTTACTCCTGACGGAACAACCTAAAGGTGACTTATCAATTGCATCCGTAGATAAGGTAACTGATGCGCAGAAAGCGTTTTATAAAGCATGGTTGGGGGTTGAATGGCCGTTTGATGACAAGGGTGAGTGGATTAATACTACTGACTAAAATGTTGATTTGCATATCCCCAAACGACCTTGAAATGCAGGATCCAGCATGTGGAGAAGTGACGCTTCAGAAACGATAACAAGCGAACGCTGCGCTCACGGATAAAGCGGTCTCGCGGCTTGTTATCGCCCTTTCGCTCGTCACCGCTTGCTACCTCAAGCGGTTGTGACAGCTTCGCTGTGCTGTCTGCTTTTATAGAATCTAGCCGCGTAGCGTCCTAGCAGCGCAGCGCTCTAAGAATAGTGATATTAATTCTCTTCAATCACTGCCTTGTTCAGTTATCCTACGGGGCTTTGAAACGAGCATGTTGAAGTGGCTTGGTTGAATATGTCATTCAGTATTGAGATGCGAGCCGTTATGATAAATAAAATGCCCTGAGAATAGGGCATTTTTGTATATGGTTACGCCGGAGGAGCTGTTTCGATAAAAAATGGCTCTTTTTCTATTGTGGCTAAAAATATTTTCAGTTTTGGATAATCTTCGATATCAATTCGTTGGCGGAAAACCGCCCAACTTAAATAACAACCTAAACGCAATTGCACATCATTAAACGGTCCGTATAGCGGTAGTTCGAATTTTTCAAATTCAGCTAGTGTTGCGTTAATGCGTTGTGCTTGTCTGATTGTGTAATCAAAACGTTCAATATCAACGCCATCACGAGACAAGAAAAACAAGTTAATTGAACTGTCTAGAGCAGTGTTGATCATGCAAAACTGATCAAGTTCTACCACGGTATCAAGGTACGTTTTTGATGACTTATGACGGATGTAGCGCAAGATAGCGCTTGAATCCGTTAACGATAACTCTCCATCGTGTAAAAAAGGAACCCGTTTTGTAGGGGATAGCGTTGCGCTGCTAGCCTGATCTGTTTCAATAAATTGATAATCTAATGTTGATTCCAATAAGGCTATTCGGCAATGCCGAACAAAGGGAGACGTAAAGCTACCGTAAAGTTTCATGGGATACCCTTATGGTATTAAACGCTTTGCTCTAAAGGACCAAATGCTTGATTTACCGCATTGACGAAAGCCACTAATTCACTGCCCATCAAGGCAAAGTCAGCGTCTAAACGTGCTAATGGGTCTTCGGTACCAACGTCATCACTACCTGCTCTAAACTCTTCAGAAAACTTAAGTCGTTTAATACTGGCATCAGACTGCATTAAAAAAGCAATCGACTGACCAAAATGCAATGCCAATTTGTGCACTTGCTTACCTGTCGCAATATGGGCAAGCACTTCATCTTCTTGAAGCACTTGTTGTTTAAAGCGAACGATACCGCCTTCATCAGAGTCTGACTTAAGCTCGGCTTCATCTTGCATTTCAAATGGCGCCGGTGCTTCACCCGCTTGCAACCATTGCGTTAACGTTGATTCGATTGGTGTGGCATAACTTAGCGGGATAACCGGTAAGCTACCTATCGCTTTACGAAGCAGTGCCAACAACTCTTCCGCTTTAGTCGCACTAGAACTATCAACTAAAATCATTTCTAGCTCAGGCATGATGAGTGCATGAGTTTGGCTACGTCGAGAAAATGCACGAGGCAATAATGTTGTGGTGATTTCGTCTTTAATGGTGTCTTTTTCTTTTTTAGTGACTTTCCGATTCTCTAACTCTTCAATCTCTGCCACTTTTTCATCTAAGGCTTCTTTGATTACTTGGCCTGGGAGAATTTTTTCTTCTTTCGTGACGCAAATTAGATAGCGATTTTCGGCACTATGGACTAATGCCTGGCCTTTTTTGCCTAGGGCATTAGAAAAACCAAACTTGCTTATGTCTTGGCTTGAACAAGGAGAGAAAGTGAAATCAGCTAAGGCATTTTCTAACGTTTCGGTATCTGTCGTAAAAGGTTTGTTGAAACGGTACAGGGTGAGATTTTTAAACCACATAGAAGGCTCTCATTAATTAACAGGAAAAATAAGTTACTGCAGTTTACGGGATAGATGCAAAGCGGTAAACCTACAAAAAAACACTAATAATACGACCGCTGTCGTCACTAGGGTTAGAATTCATCAAATTGTCACATTCCCCCAAACTTCCTTGAAACCACCGCTGTAGCTAGATCTACTGCGCAATAATGTGGTTCGGTATGGCAAATATTCATTTTTAATCAAGCATTGCAATATTTCTGAAACATTCGCAAGGCAAAATTCTGCTCGTTCCGATACAACTAACCCAGAATAACCATGACGAAATATGCGTCGAAAGGATGAAATGATGAATGTTTTTTGTAAAACTCTATTAGCCTCTGCAATGGCAGCCTCTTTAGTATCAAGTGCTTATGCGGCAGATCCTCTACAAGTTTATGGAAAATTAAATGTTACAGCACAGTCTAATGATGTTAATGATGAAACTGAAACAACTATTCAAAGTAATGCATCACGTTTTGGTGTAACCGGTGAGTTTGAGTTAAGCAAATCATTAGAAGCTTTCTACACCATCGAATACGAAGTTAATACCGGTGATGATGACAAAGAAAACTTTTTAGCTCGTAACCAATTTGTTGGTTTAAAAGGTAACTTTGGTGCCGTTTCTGTAGGTCGTAACGACACTATCCTTAAAGTATCTCAAGGTAAAGTTGACCAGTTTAACGATTTATCTGGTGACGTAAAAAACATGTTCAAAGGTGAAAACCGTATGGCGCAAACTGCGACATACTACACGCCTATGTTTGGTGATTTTCAAGCGGGTGTAACGTATGTTGCATCTGGCGATTCAGACCAAGTTGTTGGTGACAATACAACTGGTGAAGATGGTGTGAGCATGGCTGTAATGTACGGTGATGCAGGTCTTAAAAGTACACCAATATATGCAGCGATTGCTTATGATTCAAAAGTAAAAGGTTATGACACTGCACGTGCAACGGTTCAAGGTAAAGTTGCTGGCTTAGTTATTGGTGGTATGTACCAGCAACAAGAAGCAATAGATAGCGGTGTAACAGATAACGGTTTCTTATTAAGTACAGCTTATGACATCAATGATGTGACACTAAAAGCTCAGTATGTCGACATGGAAAACAAAGGCGATTCATGGTCTGTAGGTGCTGACTACAAGCTAGGTAAACCAACTAAACTATTTGCTTTCTACACAGCCAACTCGTTTGATTCAAATGACCAAGATGATAGCTATGTTGGTATTGGTATCGAACATAAGTTCTAAACCAGTCATCATGTGATGGTTAAATCTTCAATCAATTAAAAAGGGCTTAGGCCCTTTTTTTGTTACATGGCATTAACAGCAATGAATTTTTTATGACAGAAAGGCGTATTTAATGCCAGAATCAGCTGTTAGATCATAAATCTGTAACAAAAGTGTCCAATAATAGTCTCGTGGCAAATTAACGTAGAAACCCAATATGACAGCTAGGATATTAATAGTAGAAGATGAATCAGCAATCCGTGAGATGCTGACATTTGTGATGGATCAACATGGTTTTACGACAGCTGCAGCTGAAGATTTTGATTCAGCAATTGAGTTGCTTAAAGAGCCATACCCTGACTTAATTTTATTGGATTGGATGTTCCCTGGTGGTAGTGGCATCCAATTAGCTAAACGTTTAAAGCAAGATGAATTTACGCGTCAGATCCCGATTATTATGCTGACAGCTCGTGGAGAAGAGGAAGATAAAGTCAAAGGCCTTGAAGTGGGCGCTGATGACTATATAACTAAACCTTTTTCACCTAAAGAGCTCGTCGCACGAATTAAAGCCGTTTTGCGCAGAAGCGCACCAACGCGCCTAGAAGAAACTATTGATGTGCAAGGATTACAACTCGACCCTGTGAGTCATAGAGTGACCGTTGGTGACGCCGTGCTCGATATGGGACCGACAGAGTTTCGCTTATTGCATTTCTTTATGACCCATCCTGAGCGAGTCTACAGTCGAGAGCAGTTACTCGATAACGTTTGGGGCACCAATGTGTATGTTGAAGATCGAACTGTCGATGTGCACATCAGACGTTTACGAAAAGCCGTAGAAGAGGGTGGACATGATAAATTGATCCAAACTGTTCGTGGTGCTGGTTATCGATTTTCAACCAGAATGTAATTCGTATTGGCGGCTCGAAAAGTTCTGCCATGCTAGGCAGAGCTTTTTAAAAACTGTTTTTTTCGCTGTCTAGCCATAATAGTCGATTTAGGCTATCTTGTGGTTCCTCGTTAGCCCTAATAATCAGTAACGGCACTGAATGTGTTGGCGGCGTTACTTTCGTATTTAGGTAGCCTATGTTTATCTCGTACTCTGGATATCGTTTATTTTTCCGGTTAGCTATATTGCTTGTTTTATTCATGCTTGTCGGCGCTTTATTCAATCAAGTTGTTATCGTTATGCTATTAGGCTCGATTGCATTACTTGTGTGGCATTATCGTCAAATTACTCGTTTAAACTTCTGGTTATGGAAAGATAAAAAGCTTACGCCTCCACAAGGGCGGGGAAGTTGGGAGGGCGTGTTCAATGGAATATATCGCCTGCAGGGCAAGAATCGACGAAGAGTGGGTCAGTTAGCTACGTTGTTAGCCCGTTTTCGTCAAGGCGCTGAGGCCTTGCCTGATGCGGCTGTAGTGCTTGATGCCGAACATAATATTTTATGGTGTAACAAGCTCGCTCAGTTAATCTTAGGCTTTGTTTGGCCTCAGGATAATGGTCAGAGAATTGATAACCTTATTCGCCATCCTGATTTTTCGACTTATATAAAGAAAGCACAATACAAAGAACCATTAGAAATCCCTTCTCCCGTGTCCGATAAGCGTTTACTTGAAATTCGAGTAATGAGCTATGGTGATCGACAATTGCTGTTAATCGCTCGAGATGTCACCCGAATTCATCAGTTAGAGGGTATGCGCAAAGATTTTGTCGCCAACGTTTCCCATGAACTTAAGACCCCATTGACAGTATTACAGGGGTATTTAGAAATTATGCAAACCATGGAAGATGCAGACTCTCCTAATCACAAACCACTATCATTGATGCAGCAACAGACGACTCGGATGCAGTCGATGGTTGAGCAATTGTTGGCACTGTCGCGCATTGAAGACGCGGTTGATATTGATTTATCGCAAACGGTCAATATGTCATTGATGATGGAAATTCTTAAAGAAGAAGCCAAAGCTCTTGCTGGCACCGACTATACATTAGTGTTTAATTGCGAACCCGGTTTGAATACCCATGGTAATGAATTGCAATTACGCAGTGCTTGTTCCAACTTGATTTCAAATGCAATACGTTACACCACTCCTGGTGGAACGATTTCGGTTAATTGGAAAAGTGTTGCAACCGGAGCGTTGTTTTCGGTGACCGATACCGGAGTGGGTATCGCTCCACAACATATTAACCGCTTAACTGAACGCTTTTATCGAGTAGATAATGCCCGTTCAAGTAAAACTGGCGGCAGTGGTTTGGGGCTAGCGATTGTAAAACATGCTTTAAACCATCATCACAGTGAGCTTAAGGTGATAAGTGAGTATGGCAAAGGCAGTATCTTCAGCTTTGTTATTCCAGCGCACTTGTTAGTTCGACAATAGCTAGCCTCTAGATTTTCAATCCTTAAAAAACAGCATACGTGCTGTTTTTTTATTGCTGCTCCTCAGTTCAAATGGCTAATGATAATGAGCTAATCAGTTCAAAACCGCTGAGGAGTGCTAATGTAATTAGTCTTAGAGAGATGGCGTTGAATCAATCGCTGGTATTGCATAAATTGCATCAATTAAACCGGTATGATGAATGTCATAATGTAGCGTTATTGCTATAATTTTAAGCCGTAATTATCTTGTTTGTAATGTGTTTAGTGGGTGTTTATCTATTGTACTAAATAATTTCTTATCACCTTAACCCATTAAGTTATTGATATTCATTGGCTTTGTTTTTGTTTTATCAAATAAGACAGTTTTACTGCTGGTGTCACACAACTGTCATGTCAATGTCATAGACTTGTCATCAATGAGGTCGATACTGACTACGTTTTAAAAACTTAGTACGCTTAATTCTGGAGCATTAAAATGAAACTGAACAAACTTGTCGGCGCGATTACTCTTACAGCCGCTGGCGTATTCTCAGCAGCATCAATGGCTGCTATTGACCCTACTTTACCAATATACGAAAAAACAAGTGGTGTTTCTGGTAACTTGTCTTCTGTTGGTTCTGATACATTAGCAAATATGATGACGTTATGGGCTGAAGAGTTCAAACATATTTACCCTAACGTTAATATCCAAATTCAAGCGGCAGGTTCTTCTACTGCGCCACCAGCGTTAACTGAAGGAACTTCTCAGTTCGGCCCAATGAGCCGCAAGATGAAGCCTAATGAAGTTGAAGCGTTTGAAAAGCATTATGGCTACCAGCCAACGGCAGTTCGTGTTGCAATCGATGCGTTAGCTGTATTCGTACACAAAGATAACCCTATAACAGGCTTAAGCATTGAACAAATTGATGCGATTTTTTCTTCTACACATAAGTGTGGCGGTAAAGAAATTAACCGTTGGGGTGATGCCGGTTTAGATGGTAACTGGGCTGCAAAAGATGTTCAGCTTTACGGTCGTAACTCAGTGTCTGGTACCTATGGTTACTTTAAAGAAAAAGCGTTATGTAAAGGCGATTTCCGTCCAAACGTAAATGAGCAACCAGGTTCTGCTTCAGTTGTTCAGTCTGTATCACAGTCATTGAATGCCATTGGTTATTCAGGTATTGGTTATAAAACTGCTGGTGTAAAAGCGGTCGCTATCTCTAAGAAGGGTGATAAGTTTATCGAAGCCACAGCTGCGAATGCTGCCGACGGTACTTACCCACTTTCACGTTACTTATATGTTTATGTGAACAAGCATCCTAACAAAGACCTAACGCCAATGGATCGTGAATTCTTACGCTTCGTATTGTCTAAGCAAGGTCAACAAATTGTTGAGAAAGATGGTTATGTTCCATTACCAACATCTGTAATTACTAAAGATTTAGAGAAAGTAGGTATCAAGCTTTAATTAGCGAACTTTCCGTAAACTTAAAAAGGCCTCTTTGAGGCCTTTTTTGTTTTTTTTCGTTGAAAAAAAGATAAAAAAAAGCAACCTAACTAAGAGGTTGCTGCTATTGCTAAGGGCAATACTGTCGATAGATTGTTACTACTATCAAATAGGAGAATGATGATGAACAAAAAAACGCTACTAGCTGTTAATAAAGTAATGCAAATTCGGTTCATATATTCAGACTAGTCATTTTTCAGTTAGTTCCCTTGAATGCAAAAAAAGTACTTATTTTTATTTAAAATAAATTTGAGTAGAAAATCCAGATATCAATGTAGCGGTAGACATTAAATGTGAAGGTATTGATCGATAGTCTCCATTAAGTTCAAAGCAGCATAAAACGAAAGTTGGAAGTGCAGAGCTAACTTTGCTGCTTAATAAATCTATATGCCTTGAATTGACAAGCGTGGTTACTCTGAGTGACTCGGTATTAATGCGGCTTTTTACAGCATATTTTTGGTGATGCTAATGCTATTATCTTTGCTAGATTTCATGTTTTATTGCCTTTGTAAGGATATTTTGTGACTGCAAAATGGAACGAACAACACGATTACCATTCAAGTGCCAATACTGATGCTTTATGCGTGCATCATCTTGAACTTAATATTGTGGTTAATTTTGACTTGCAGCAACTCAATGGCGTTGCCCGGTTGCAGTTTACCCGAAAAATGGCTGCACTTTCATTAGTGCTAGATTGCCGAGACTTGATCATAGAAGGTATCACCGACAGCGACGCTAATGTGTTGTCATATTATGTGAGTGATGTGAATGCCATATTGGGTCAAAAGCTGGTTATTGATGTGGGTGAACGATTAACTGAGGTGGTCATCCATTATCGTACATCAACAACTGCCCAGGGGCTTCAATGGCTTACTCCGGAACAAACCTTAGGCAAACAATTGCCTTACCTGTTCAGCCAATCGCAACCCATTAATGCTCGTAGCTGGATACCTTTACAAGATACCCCAAAAGCACGCATAACCTTTAATGCGACAGTTACCGCTCCGCAAGGTTTACGCGTGGTAATGAGTGCTGAAAATAACCCTGAATTGCCAGATAATGGTGTGTTTACCTTTTGCATGAGCAAACCCATTCCAACACATTTATTAGCCATTGCTGTTGGAGAGTTAAGCTTCCAAGCCACTGGGCCTCGAAGTGGTATTTATACTGAACCCGGTATGCTTGCTGCTGCAGTTAAAGAATTTGAAGATACTGAATCAATGATCTTAATGGCAGAGTCCATACTAGGGCCTTATGCTTGGGGGCGTTATGACATGATTGTTTTGCCACCGAGTTTCCCTTTTGGTGGTATGGAAAATCCTATGCTGGCATTTATGACTCCCACGCTAATTGCTGGGGATAAAAGTCTTGTGTCCACGGTTGCTCATGAATTAGCCCATTCATGGACAGGTAATTTAGTCAGTAATGCGACTTGGCGAGATTTATGGCTTAACGAAGGATTTACCACTTACTTTACCAATCGTATTGTTGAAGCTATTTATGGTAAAGAGCAGGCAGAACTCGAATGGGTTATCGAGTACGGACGTTTGCAAGAGGAAATGGAATCTACTCCCTTAGTCAACCAAACTCTACCCGCCAATGTCCAAGACCAAGATCCTAATCTGGCATTTAATCGGTTTACCTACGATAAAGCATCGATGTTTGTTCATGAACTTGAAAGCCGATTAGGCCGGCCTGCATTCGATAGCTTTCTATCCCAGTATGTTGAGCATTTTTCGTTTCGCGCGATTACTACCGAAACATTCATTGATTATGTAAAACAGACATTGCTGGTGGAACATCACGATAAATTAACCCTGGCAGAACTCAATGAATGGGTATACGGGCAAGGATTACCACTATGGTTTAAAGGCCCTACATCAAGCAGCTTGGATAAAGTTGACTTGGCTGTGGAAGCTATTGTCAAAGGCGCTTTGGCAAGTGAGTTGTTGGTGAGTGAGTGGCGAGTTCATCACTGGCAGTATTTTCTGACTCAATTACCGTTAATGGTAAGCCAAGCCACGTTATTAGATTTAGATGATACTTTTACATTAACAAACAGTCCCAATGCCGAAATAGCGTGTGATTGGTATCGCGTTGTCATCCGTAATCACTATGATCCTGTATTACCAGCATTAAGTGATTATTTATGCCGCATCGGCAGAGGTAAATTTGTTAGACCTTTGTTTGTTGAATTACAAATAGCAGGCTATCAACAAGAATTAGCTGAAATCTATACAAAAGCTCGTGCTGGTTATCATCCTTCATTGCAAATTCAGTTAGATAATTTACTCAATTTTTAACAAGAAAATGTTATGACCTTTTACATCAAAAAAAGACAAAAAAATGGCAGCCATATTGGCTGCCAAAATAACTCTTTCCGGGTTGTCATTAACGGTGCGCTAGCGTGTTAATACTTCCCAATGGGGATGATGATGAACATTAAAACGGTGTAGCAGTAACTCAATCCTAACTGAAGTTTGAGGTAAGTAGGATAAATCACTAAGCAGTGTCATCAATTAACTCCGGGGGAGAAGGCTAACTCATCATACTGCACTTACTTCAAACTACATTTTAATCATTACATACTTGTTCGTACAATAAATAAGACCGGGTGATATCAGGAAAGTTCACAAAGAAAATGAAGTTTTTTAATTTATTTTTGTGATAGTCACTTTTTTGAACCCTTTGGTCGATATTTTTGGGGAAAGGATACGTTTTTTTAATTAAAAATAGCGTTAGAGTTAACCTAGATTCGATAATATAGATTATTAAAGCTATCGTAATTAGGCACTTAAGTTTTTTATTCTGAGGTGAACTCAAGTAAGTAATGGGTTACGCATATGACCGCGGCAAATATCGATGGTGAGGCATTTGGGTTTTATTTATGTAAAGCACAAAATGAACCTAAAAAAAAGGGCAACCAATTTGGTTGCCTAAGTCGTTCTTTGTGGGGGGCGATTAACGGTGCGCTAGCGTGTTAATACTCCCCAAATAGGGATGATGATGAACAATAAACATTAAAACGGTGTAGCAGTAACTCAATCCTAACTGAAGTTTGAGGTAAGCAGGATAAATCACTAAGCAGTGTCATCAATTAACTCCGGGGGAGAAGGCTAACTCATCATACTGCACTTACTTCAAACTACATTTTAATCATTACATACTTGTTCGTACAATAAATAAGACCGGGTGATATCAGGAAAGTTCACAAAGAAAATGAATTTTTTTAATTTATTTTGTGAGAGTAATTTTTTTTGATCTATATGGTCGATATTCCCTAGAAAAGGTTTCGTTTTTTTAATTAAAAATAGCATTAGAGTTAACCTAAACTTGATTTTTTGTTTTTATAAATGCTTTTTAATCAGTTGTTTATTCTGATTCTGAGGTAAATTCAGGTAAGTGATGGGTTACGCATATGACCGTGGCAAATATCGATGGTGAGGCTTTTTGGTTTTATTTATGTGTAGCACAAAATGAACCTAAAAAAAGGGCAACCAATTTGGTTGCCTAAGTCGTTCTTTGTGGGTCGTGATTAACGGTGCGCTAGCGTGTTAATACTCCCCAAATAGGGATGATGATGAACAATAAACATTAAAACGGTGTAGCAGTAACTCAATCCTAACTGAAGCTTAAGGTAAGTAGGATAAATCACTAAGCAGTGTCATCAATTAACTCCGGGAGAGGAGGTTAACTCATTATGCTGCACTTACTTCAAACTACATCTTCTTCGTACAATAAATAAGACCGAGCGTAATTAGGAAAGTTCACAATAAAAATAATTTTTTTACATTTATTTTGTGAGAGCAAGGTTTTTTGCTTTCTTAGCTGGTTTTTCGAAGGATTTATTAGGTTTTTAAGAGCTAAAAATGGCATTTAAATGAACCGAAACTCGATATTATAGTTAATCAAAGTCTTTATAATTAAGTGCTTATTGATCACTATGCTAGTTATACCAATCCTATTAAATATGTGATCTTTCAGCGGGAGTTAAAAGTGCTGTAGGCAAGGCAGATGATTGAAGCGAATAGTGATTCTATTTTGAAAACATCTAACGAAGCATAAAGTACTTTGAAACCCGCCAGAAAGGAGTCTCTCAGGTATTCCACTTCTGTGTTGCATCGATTTAAAAGGGAACAGCCATTTCTACATCAATGCGCCTTGAATTAAAAAACCTTAGAGACTCTGAACTGATCAGATATTTAATGAGATTGGTATTATAGCTCTGAGGTGTACTCAAGTAAGCTATTGGTTCTGTATATGGTTGAGGTAAATATCGATGATGATGCTATTTTTGGTTTTATTTGTGTAAAACACAAAATTAACCTAAAAAAATGGCAACCAATTTGGTTGCCTAAGTCGTTCTTTGTGGGTCGTGATTAACAGTGCGCTAGCGTGTTAATACTCCCCAAATAGGGATGATGATGAACATAAAACTGTCGCGACAAGCAAATACAAAAGTCAGTAATCAAACCTTTGGATACACACTAAAACGTTGGAGGAAGACGCTTAGCGAGTACATGTTCTTACTTGTTACATTTCTTACTTGTTACATATAGTCTGACTAGTGCTCTTTAGAATAGTTCATTAAATAATGAAAAAATTTAAAAATAGATAATCAGTGGGTTTTACTCATCATTGGTAGTTGCACGTGGTTCTATGTAAATGACGTTTATCGTGGCATAACATCTGCTGTCTCGAGAGCCTAAAAACGGGTTTTACAAAATTATTTTCAAGCTCCCAGACCAGGTTACCCAATATCGAAATCGACTTAGCGAAACTCATTAGCTTAATTACTGTGAGTTAAACGACATCACCTATTTAGGTGTAGTGATAAACATGCGCAGTGCTAGTTAGCCCCCATCTCTTAATAATAGCTGGGATAAATCGATGAGAATGGTTTTATTTCATGTTGGTAATATCAAACTTGGCTAATATTGCTTTGCTTATTTATGCTACTTGCCTATTTACGCTACTTGCCTATTTACGATCATAGGGCGCATTGACACATTGCTGTGTGTTGAGAGCAAGCCAATGCGGTGAAGTTAGCTGGTTATGATCTTATGTTGATGAGCTTCCCTATATAGAAAACACATCACTAAGGTAGACCTAAGCTAGACCATGCAACGCATTCTAGTTGCGTTGTACAATCAACAGACATAAAAAAAGGCAATCAAATGACTGCCTATCGATCGACTTAGCGATCAAGGGGACCGCGCTAGAAGTCCCAGGGAGATGATGAACAAAAGTGAATATCACTGTTACTAAATTGGAGTGCCTAATGGTTTAAAAGTTCAATATAAATGAATTATTTTATCAATATAAATGAATTATTTTATCAAAATAATGAGATTAATTTTATACTGATTATTTTTCAGTGGCTTAAGAGTTTACTTTTTCTAACGGTTTTCCATTGTTTGAGTACTTCTATTCGAAAATATCGTTAAATGAAAATGTGGCAGACTTTAGATGTTCACTTACCAGGAACTGACTAAGCCGTGAGCAAAAGCAGGGTGATTATCATGACATCAATCACCCAAAGCCATTCTCATTGATTATCAGCCTTCGATTACACGATAGAGGCTATGGCTATCTAAGCAGTTTTTCAATGACAGCGTTAAGGTCTTCTGGTTTTGTTGTTGGTGCATATCGTTCAATCACGTTTCCTTGTTTATCGACTAAAAACTTAGTGAAGTTCCATTTTATTGACTCACTACCTAAAAGGCCTTTGGCAGACTTTTTAAGATGTTGATATAACGGATGGCTGTTACTGCCATTGACTTCAATTTTACTGAATAATGGGAATGTCACGCCAAAGTTTAGTTCGCAAAATTGGCTGATCTCATCTTCATTGCCTTGTTCTTGCTTGCCGAATTGATTGCAAGGAAAGCCTAAAATAACTAAACCGCGATCTTTATACTGTTGATATAGTGCTTCAAGTGCTTTGTATTGTGGGGTGAAGCCACATTTACTTGCTGTATTAACAATAAGCAAAACGTGATCTTTAAAATTCTCCATAACAACATCATTGCCTTGAATGTCTTTTACGGAAATAGGGTAAATAGCTGCGGTCATGTGATGCTCCTTTATATGAAAGATAAACTATAATGTGAAAATGCTTAGCTGGCAATTAAGTTGTTGGCAACCTAATTTATCTGTTTGCTTATCAATACCAATTTCAATATAGTTGCGCATATTTTACTATCAAGAATTAAGGGCGGGCTGATGAGTGAATTAAAGAACGAACTTAGTTCTGAAGATGAAATCGACACCAGTTCACAACCACAGGCTGATGTCAGTCAAGTGGTTCATTTGTTAACTGAAGCAGAAGGCGATGAACAGGCCGAAATGTTCAGTGAAATCTTAACTGAAGCAGAACCAGGCACAATTGCTTTATTATTAGAATCGTTACCACTTGATGAACGTTATGAACGTTGGCAGCAAGTCGATGTTGAAGAGCGTGTAGACGTTCTAAACTTAATGCGCGCCGATCCTCGTTTAGGCATTGTTAAGAAAATGCCAGATGAGGAACTAGACTTACTCTTTTCTCAATTAAGTCCTGAAGACCTTATTGAATGGAGTGATTCATTACCTGACAACATTACCGATCGTGCATTAGCACAGATGGGTGAACGTCAACGTAAGCACTTCGAACTGTATGATCAATATTCTGAAAATGAAATCGGTCGTTATGCTGATCACCAGATGTTGGCATTAAGTCTTACCTCTACCGTCGCGCAAGGACAACGCTTTTTTCGCCGAATTGACTTAGATTGTAATGACCATCTATTTTTAGTAGATAAAAACGATAAATATTTAGGTACAGTGCGTCGTTATGACGTTTTCAGAACTGCGGATCTTGATACTCAATTGCAGGCGTTAAAATGGGATGACAGCCGAGTTATCTCTGCGGATTCATCTTTAATCGAAGCAGCCGAAGCCATTGAGCATAGTCGCGAACTTGAATTACCGGTTGTCGATGAAGATGGTATATTAATTGGGCGAATGACACTGCGAACTGCTACAGCATTAGTGCGTGAACATTACGAAGCACAATTAATGGCAACTGCTGGTATGGATGAACACGACGATTTATTCGCCCCGATAGTGGTGGGTGCAAAGCGTCGTGCCGTGTGGCTAGGGATAAACTTACTCACGGCATTTTTAGCATCTGCTACTATTGGATTATTCGAAAATGTATTGTCGCAAGTGGTCGCGTTAGCGGTATTGATGCCAATTGTGGCTTCAATGGGTGGCATTGCAGGTAGCCAGTCGTTAACGTTAATGATCCGCGGTATGGCAATGGGTCAGATTTCTGCTGGTAACGTGATGTCGTTGATGAAAAACGAACTCGGTATCGGTGCGCTAAATGGCATGTTGTGGTCGATTGTCATCGGTATTATTGCCGGATGGTGGTTTAACGATACGATAATGGGCGTCGTTATTGCCTGTGCTATTTTAGTTAATATGGCTGTTGCTGCGATTGCTGGTGTGATGGTGCCGATGATTTTACAGCGCTTTAATCAAGACGCAGCTTTATCTGGTTCAGTTATTCTGACCACAGTGACTGACGTTGTAGGCTTTTTTACTTTTTTGGGGTTAGCCACCATATTTTATCTGTAAAAGGTCAATTTCAGAGACATCGAAATACACTGATTCAATACTGCTAACGCTTTACTTAAATGGTCTTGAGTTTCTCAAGGCCATTTTTTTCAACAAAAAAGCAAGTTGCAGGCAACTTGCTTTTTAAACTTGATGAGAAAATTCTGTTAAATTATTTCCACTTAGCAGGCGCGAACTCCATTTCTGCATTATCGTCAAAGTAACGGCGCTTAGTATCTCGGCGACGCTGTTTTACTTTTTTCGATTTTGGTTTTCCCTTGATGTTATCGCCCCATGGCGCATCATCTTCATCAAATTCAAATGAGTGTGACATTTTCAACATTCCAGATAACTGTACCTCTGTTGGTACAGCCTCTTTTTACCTAAAGTTAATGACAAGCTAAAGCGAAATATTTCATCCTTGATGGTAAAAATTATTGCACGTAAAAATGACACTGATATGACAATTCATTTTTTACTTTAAATAATTAAACTTTACTAAGCACCAATTCATTAAGGCATTGAGCTAATTGTTGTTGCCAAGGTTTGGGCATGGAGATTGAGTGCGATAAGCGGGTGTCTAACACACTGAAAGTGGGCCTATTAACGATAGATGTATATTGTTCTGATGTTATAGGCTGCAAATAAATTGATTGAGGTAATAAGCCTAACGCTATTCCTTGTGTTTTGATCTCTTGAGCAAACTCATACCAAGTACACTTACCTGCATTACTCCAATGGTAAATAGCTGACCATTGTTTTTGTGAACACAGTTTCCACAGAAAAAGTGCAAAGTCGTCAACGGCAGTCTAATGAGCAATGAATATCTATTTAATTGTGCTCCGAAGAGTTATTAAAAAGCTTTCAGTACTTTGATTATAAGAGTCATACTTCATTGTTAGTTTATTCTGATTTGCTGACCTAGTCCTTCGATTTTATCGACTCTATATCGCTCTGCGTCTGGGCCTGTAATTCGCCTAAATTTTACATCTAACAAATATAAGTGATCGGAATAGACTTGATAAATATGTCCACGATCTAAAATGATAATGTTACCACTTTTATCCCACTTAAATGTTCCGCTGCCACGATAAGGATTGGGATCAGTGCCTAGACGAATAGTGTGGATGGTATATTGGTTCGGTTGGATTAGTTCAAGAGTGGTATCCATTCCATCGCAACTCGGGCATGGGAATACACCATGATACACACCTTGCCATTGCAAAGTGTTTTGACTACTTGAAGTTGTATCTATAGTCGAGGTGTCTTGCTGGCCGCAGCCGACGATTGTTAATATAATCACTAACCATAAATTTTTCATCTAAAATCCTTTTAGATACAAAATTGTTACGAATGTGACGCTCGGCAGTTCTGGTTTTATGTGTCTCAAGTGAATGATCAACAATTTAAAATAATATTCACTTTTATAAACGTGACTATGTAAAACATGTCTATTTGACTCAAGCTAAACCAGTATGACGAGGATGACTTTAATATAGATAACCAAAGCGCACTCGCGCTTTTATCATCAATTAATCCCGATGTTAATTCTCGATGTTAATTCTTGATGTTAATTGTTGATGTTAATATATAGGTATATCATAGATTTTGAGTATTAACGGTTAAACTTTAGTCTGTATATCGAAAAATTGTTTTATTTCATCAATTCTATCCATTGCATCTTGATAACCTAAATCAATCAAGGTGGTGGTATAGCTTTTTTCGAATAATAAATACGACACAATACTCGAGTCAGACTGTCTGTTAATACCAAATAATTTCAATAAAGTTCTGATTGCAAAAGGCATATCATCATAGAACCGTTCTGCAATTCGGCTTAAATCTTGACTAGGTTTTATCACTAAAGTATCAATATGACGCAAGTTCAAGGTTTCACGGTCTTGTGGGGATATCATTGATAAGGTGCTGTTGACCCGTTGCAGTCGCTCTAAGTCGCTGTTCAATGTGTCCGAGAAAATGGTATCTAATAAATGTCCGGCGATTGTTGCTGTTTTAGGGTGATATTCAAACTCGATGGGAAAGTGTTTGTGTGGACTGTCTAAATTAATCACAAATATTTTACTAGCACCTAGGTGGATAGGGCTTGATAGTGGCGATAATTGATGGACGGACCCATCACCATAATAGGCTTGATTAAGTTTAATTGATGGGAATACCATTGGAATTGCTGAGCTTGCAAGTAAGTGCTCAGTATTTAATAAACTGCGAATACCAACTCGTCTAGCACGTTGCCAATCATCAATGTGTTCGTTACCTTGATAGAAAGTATATGAACGTGAATTGTTGTAGCATGATGAGTCGATGCTGATAGCTTTGAGTGCATCATTACCAATATTACGATCAATTCTTTTAAAATCGATAAGGTTATTCAGCAACTCTCGTAATGGTTGATTATCCAGTAGGCTGCCAGCATCAGTATTGACTTTGTCATCTTGTAGACCTTTAATTGCCATTCGTCCCAAATGTCTCAACACTTGAGGGATCGAAGTGCGATAGACTTTATGGGTTTCAAAATGACGCCACACCCAGTCCAGTTTTTTTATGGCCAAATGGAAACAAGATGCGTGGGTCGCTATCGATATTGCATTAATGGCACCTGCAGATGTACCACAAATAATATCAAATGGAACATTATGGTTGCGTGGGTAAAACTGCACTAACGCTTTTAATACGCCAATTTGATAAGCCGCCCTGGCTCCACCACCTCCAAGTACTAATGCTGTTGATACTGGCAATATCGGTCCTTTAATCGGTTAAGTTTGTTTGATTCTAGTATGAATTCTTTTTGTGTTCTACACCAGTTACCAATAAGTCGACTATGCTATTTATTGTCTATCCTTTATCTTCATTATATCTATTATCGAGGTTAATACTTTGAGATGAAAAGTTGAACATGATTACGAGCACTCATTTGCAACACCATATTGAGATTGATAATAAGATCTAAAGTAAACTTTTACTCGTATGGTTATTTAGTCTTCATGATAAAACTAATGTAAATAGTTCATCATAGATTGTTGATGTTTATGTTGATGTTGATTTTGTTAACGAATACCCAATTGATTATACCAATTTAAGGATGGCATGTGGCTCTGTTTAAGACAACATCAGAAGTATCGGTTGATAACGATGCAGCACATAAAGCAAAGCAACTTTCTCCCTGGAAAATTGCCATCATTGATGATGAACCAGGCATACATGATGTGACTAAATTTGCATTAAGTCATTTTGAGTTGGAAGGTAGGAAACTCGCTTTTTATTCAAGTTTTAGCGCTGAAGATGGATTCATTTTACTACGCGATGAGCCTGATATCGCGCTCGCATTTATCGATGTTGTGATGGAAAACGATCACGCGGGGCTGGATTTAGTTGAACGTATTCGAGGTGAGTTAAATAATCACAGTACAAGGATTATTCTTCGCACTGGTCAGCCGGGCAGCGCTCCTGAGGAAAGGGTGATCAGAGAGTTTGATATTAATGACTACAAAGCAAAAACAGAATTAACCGCTACCAAACTTAAATCGTGTGTTTATGCTTCCTTGCGCTCGTATCGAGATATTAAAACAATTGAACTAAGTCAACGTGGGATGGAGAAAGTCATCCAAGCTTCTTCTTCAGTGCTACTAAGCAATACACTGCATAATTTTGGCAGTGCTGTTCTTGAACAAACATTGCAATTACTTAATTTGAATAGCTCAGCGCTTTATTTAACCAGTTTTCGTGAAGATCTCTACCAAGATACTCATATGAACCTATTAGCCGCGACTGGGGATATGGTGAGTTACCGTGAAATAGAAAATGTCGAATCACTACCGGGTGAAGTGAAAGAGTATATTATTGAAGCCATTAGTTTAGAGAAGTCGATAGTTCACGATAATATTTATGTAGGCTTTTATAAGTTTGGCCACGATGTTACCAGTATTTTATACCTCCAACACGACACCGCATTAACGCCTTTGCAGGTCAGGATCCTTGAATTATTTGCTGCCAATGTTAGTTTGACCTTTGAAAACCTTTCAAGCAAAGAAAATGTCCAACAAACGCAACGTGAACTGATCCTAATTATTGGTGATGCGATTGAACAGCGCAGTAAAGAAACCGGTGCTCATGTTAGGCGCGTGGCAGTGATGAGTGAAATGCTGGCTAACCATATTGGTATGAGCGATGATTTTGTTGAAACCATGCGCTATGCAGCCCCTTTACATGATGTGGGTAAAATTGGTATCCCTGAAAGTATTTTACATAAACCCGGTAAGTTGACCGATAGTGAGTGGGAAATCATGAAAACCCATGCAGAAAAGGGCTACACCTTACTTGCGGCATCAAATCGTATCATAGCCAAAATGGGCGCTCGTATTGCCTATACACATCATGAACGATGGGACGGTAATGGTTATCCTCGTGGGTTAGTTGCTGATGCAATACCGATTGAAGGTCGCATTATGGCTATCGTGGATGTAATTGATGCACTGTTGTCAAAACGCAGTTATAAAGACGCCTGGTCCGCTGAAAAAGTAAGAGATTATTTAATTGAGCAGTCAGGTAAGCAATTTGATCCTTTGATGTGTGATGCCAGTTTAACCTTGCTTGATAAGTTTGTAGAGATCCAGCAACAAATGCCAGATGAACCTGCGCAAAGCACACATTAAGTTATTTATTATGAATCAGAATTTAGATCAAGTATTACTGGCTGTCAGCCGGTCTGAATTAATTGATACTGGAGACTTAGATTCGGCTTCAAAATTGATTGTCGATTCAGTTTGTCGCGGACTCGATATCGACAGGGCAGGTATATGGTTGTTAACAGAAGATAATCAATCAATCGGTTGTTTTTTATTAGTTGATAATCAAACTAAACAAAATAATATCACGCTAACTCGCTTAGCGTTTCCGGGATATTTTCGCGCTCTCGATACAGAAAGAACGATTGCTGCCAGTGATGCTATGACAGATCCTGCTACCTGTGAGTTTAAAGACATTTATTTGCGCCCCAATGCAATCACAGCCATGTTAGACAGCCCAATAAGGCATGCTGGTAAAATGATCGGCATTATCTGTTGTGAGCATAAGGGAGGCGTTAGGCATTGGAGCCGTGATGAGCAATCATTTGTGAGCTCTTTGGCTGATTTGTATGGTAGAGCTGTTAACGCTAAAAAGGTCAAGGCTTACCAAAATGAACTTGAATTGAATAATTTAGCCTTAGAAGCAGAAGTTGAAAAGCGAACCGCAGAGTTAAAAAATGCGATTAATAACCTACAAGTAACGCAAACCAGTTTAATAGAGAGCGAAAAGCTTGCCGCCTTAGGTAATCTTGTTGCTGGTGTTGCACATGAAGTTAATACTCCATTAGGTATTTCAGTGACATCAACAAGCCACTGCATCGATGAGTTAACTAAACTCAAAACTTTGTTCGCTGCGGGTGAATTAGAACAACAAGACTTTGAAGAGTTTATCCATACACTTACTGACGGATTACATTTAATTGAACGCAATTTATCGCGTGCCGCTGAGTTAGTTCATAACTTTAAACGCACCGCCGCTGACCAGCTTATTTTAGAAAAAGAGCAGGTTAATTTAACTGAATATTTGGAACAAATATCTTCCCCTCTTAGGCCATTAACCCGTAAGCAAGGTATCGAACTTGATATTCAATTAGAACCCGACTTGGTTGTTGAATCTTATCCTGGTGCTATTGCACAAATCTTTACTAATCTGGTGTCCAATTGCTTTCGGCATGCATTTCCTGCCGATTATGTAGGACAAAAGCGAATTATATTAGGCGCTAATTATTGTGGTGATGAAATAAAGATGTTTTACAAAGATAATGGCAAAGGTTTGAGCCCTGAAGTAAAGCGGAGAATATTTGAACCTTTTTTTACTACCGCACGCAATATTGGTGGCACAGGGTTAGGCATGTCTATTGTGTATAATCTAGTGACGCAAAAATTAGGCGGTAGGCTTGAGATTATTTCAGAGTTGAATCAAGGCCTTGAAATCGATATTTATATCAAAAATATTACATAAAAGTGTTTTGCAGCGATAAAAAAACGCACCCTAAAGTGCGTTTTTAACAGGTTATATTGTTAATAACTAGCCTTTAGCTGCATTTGTTAAAAACGCCACAATCTCATCGAATGGAATATCTTGTTTCTCACCCGTGCGACGGTTTTTATATTCAAATACACCTGCATCAATATTACGATCGCCAATCACGACAACATGCGGTAAGCCAATGAGCTCCATGTCGGCAAACATAACCCCAGGACGCTCTTTACGATCATCCATCAATACTTCAACACCAGCATCAGCCAGGTCTTGGTAAAGTTTTTCGGCAATGTCAGCTACACGATGTGACTTATGCATATTCATTGGCAAAATACCTACAGTAAACGGTGCAATCGCTTCAGGCCAGGTAATGCCACGGTCATCGTTGTTTTGCTCAATAGCAGCAGCCACAATACGACTCACGCCTACGCCGTAACAACCCATCAATAACACTTGGGCTTTACCGTTTTCGTCTAACACGGTGGCATTCATTGATTTAGAATAACTTGTTCCCAACTGGAAGATATGGCCGACTTCAATACCTCGAGCCATTGCATACGTACCTAAGCCATCAGGCGTTGGTTCACCTTCGACCACATTACGGATATCCGCTGCAGTCGCTAGAGGCAAATCGCGCTCCCAGTTAATACCAAAATAATGCTTAGCTTCAGTGTTGGCACCCGCGGCAAAATCGCTCATCACAGTCACACTATGATCAACAATAATTGGCATCGTTAAGCCAACAGGTCCTATAGAACCAGGACCTGCACCCACTGCTGCACGAATTTCTGCTTCTGAAGCAAATTCAAATGGAGATGCGACTAATTCAAGTTTGTCGGCTTTAATTTCGTTAAGTTCGTGATCGCCACGGATAACTAAGGCAACTAATGGCGCTTCGTCAGTAGCACCTTTTACTATTAAGGTTTTAACCGTTTTAGTGATGACTAAATTAAATTGCTCAACTAACTCAGCAATCGTTTTGGCGTTAGGCGTATCCACTAACGTCATTACTTCAGTCGGCGTGGCAAGAGTGTCGGTTGGCATTGGTGATTCGGCTTTTTCAATGTTAGCGGCATAATCGCTACCCGTTGAATAAGCGATTAAGTCTTCACCACTGTTAGCCAGCACATGGAATTCATGCGACATGCTACCACCGATAGAACCTGTATCAGCCAGTACTGGACGGAATGATAAGCCCATACGAGTCAGAATATTGCTGTATGCGGTATGCATAGCGTGGTAAGTGTTATCCATGGTTTCTTGATCTAAATGGAAAGAATAGGCATCTTTCATCAAGAATTCACGCGCGCGCATCACACCAAAGCGGGGACGAACTTCATCACGGAACTTAGTTTGTACTTGGTAAAGTGTTAACGGCAGTTGCTTGTAAGAACTTAATTCTTTACGGACTAAATCGGTGATCACTTCTTCATGGGTTGGCCCCAATACGAAGTCACGATTATTACGGTCTTGGAAACGTAATAACTCAGGACCAAACTTGTCCCAACGGCCCGTTTCAACCCATAAATCAGCAGGCTGAACTAACGGCATTAATATTTCGATAGCGCCTGTTTTATTCATTTCTTCACGAACAATGGCTTCAACTTTACGTAAAACACGTAAACCTGATGGAAGCCAAGTGTAGAGACCTGAAGCATTACGACGGATCATACCGGCACGTAACATTAACTGATGACTAATCACCTCTGCATTAGCAGGGGTTTCTTTTTGTGTTGAAAGCAGGTACTTGCTAACTCGCATTCCCAATGTCCAAAATAGTTGCTATGAATTAGCATCATTTTAGCACCTGCAACAATGATGTCACCTGCTAATTCGACTCAAAAGTAGCCTTTGTTATACTTTAACCGCAAGTGACCGTTATTAAACTTCACATCGGGATAATAAATGCATATTAAATAGCTTTCTATCCCTCTATCCAGTGTTGAATTGACTTGTTATAAGAACACAATAGTCGCGTCAATGTGCTTAGATAGCAACAACAATGGCAAGTTTGATATCGATGAGTTGCCACTAATTTGTCTTTATTGAATAACCCTATCTATTCAACGTATCTGAGGTTATTTATCGCGTCTGTCGCCAATAACTCGAGCAGGATTTCCAGCAACAATGGCAAAATCGGGTACATCTTTTGTAACAATGCAGCCCATGCCAATCACCGCACAATCCCCAATGGTGACACCGTCAACAATGCCTGCCTGAGCGCCAATCCATACATCTTGGCCTATCACTACACCTTTTGATGTCGCGGGTTGTTTATAAATGGGTGCGCTGGGTGACATACCATGGTTAAAAGCATAAACCGTGACGTTGTTAGCAATACGTGTTTGGCTGCCAATTTTGATACCGTTACGGCCCCCATCTAAGCTGCAGCCATGGTTAATGGCCACTTCATTGCCTAGGGTAATTGGGCCATGCATAAACACATCAGCGGCAATCATACATTGATCGCCAATGATAATGTCCCTACCAGGTTCGGCAAAAAGCTGAGCTTGTGGGGCAATAAAACATTGTTCACCTACATGAATGGTTTCAAGCTGACATAGCCGTTGTTGAATGTCATCTTGCCAAGGTTTTGCCCATGTTAAATGTTTTGGTTTAAGTGAAAAATACAGCCATGGCATCCATGATAAGCGTTTTTTATGTTGAGCTTGGTAATCTATGTCTGCCATTGATTTAATCCTTCAGCAGTTCAACTTTTGTCGGTTTGAGTTCTAACACTTCAATACCTTGAGCTGTGATATGCCAAAAGATATCTAAGTCGTATAAAGCCACTTGATAAAGTTTGGGATCATTTTTGGCTTTTTTGTATGCAGGACGAGGATCTTGTGACAATACCCCTTCAATAAGCGCGGCTAAATCTTGGTACTGCTCTTGTTGGCTGTAGTGATCTATTTGCTCTGTCGCTAACGATGTATAAGTCAGTGGGATGAGGATTGGGGCTTCTTGGGCTATGCCGCCTTTGGCGTCTAAAATAGCATCAGAAAAAGGAATATAAGGTTTAATATCGACAATTGGCGTGCCGTCTAATAAATCCATTCCAGATATTACTAAGCACACTTTTCCTTTACGTTGGATAACTCCATGGAGTTTTACCACTGATTGGCCAATACCATTTGGACGAAATGTGGAGCGTGTAGCAAAAACGCCCAGTTTTTCATTGCCGCCTAAACGAGGAGGGCGAACGGTGGTTTTCCAACCTTGAGCCAGATTTTCATGGAAACAGAATAATAACCATAAGTGTGAATATTGCTCTATTCCTCTTACTGCATCAATATGATTAAACGCGGGTTCAAACTCTATATAACCTACCGCATTGACTAAACCTGGCTGACGAGGAATACCAAACTTTTGTTTGTAAGGTGTTCTGCATATTGCAACAGCATTTAATTGGCTGCTAAACGGAACGCTAGATTTATGATTCATTAGATCTGTTTGACTGTGTCGATCGTTGCTTTGTGTCATGCGATACCTGAATTAAGCAAACAAAGGGAGTTATAAATCAAATATAAAAAATGTTGATGAGTGTTATATGAGCACTCATCATTTATGGGCAGCCAATATAATATATTGAGTTGTTATTTTTCTGTAGGAGTTTGAATGGCTTGACCGACACAAAGTGCACGGCTAAAACAACTATTATCCGCTTCAGTAATCATAAAACAGCTTTTAACTACAAAACCATTTGCGCCCATATCTGCAGCAGATCTTCTGGCATTGCTTCGTGCTACGGCCATTTGCGGTGGTGCATCTTGTTTGCTTTCTTGGCAGGCTTCGCCTTCCACTAAACCTAAAGTTTCAAATGTTCCTTTAGGTTGATCGTTTCCTTCATATAACTGTACATCACCGACTTTAAAATAATCATTGATCGCTTTACTGTCTAAATTACTTTTGAACGTATAATCACTCGCACAAGCGCTCAATAATAGTGCTATACCTGAGGCAATAAATGCATATTTAAGAGGAAAAGTCATAGCCGTAGCCTTCTATTAATGGGGAATGGATCAATGACGGTTAGTTTACCTTTTCTCATGGCGATGATAAAGCGCTCAAATGCTATAAAAAAAAGAGCTTACCGAAGTAAGCTCTTTTTTATTTTAAATGCTAACCGTGTGGTTAACCCTTAATCAGAATAATTATTCCATACCAGGAATTAAGAATTCGCTCATATTTTTGCCGCTATCAACTTGTTGTTTGAATACGGTAGGCATACGACCTTGGCCAGTCCATTGAATTAATTCACCATCAACAGTGATTTGATATTTTGGTGGGCGCGGTGCACGTTTAGGTTTAGCTGTTTTAACAGAAGAGGTCACATCACCTAAATCTTCAATTGATAAACCACTGTTTTCAATTTGAGCAAGAATTTCAGCAATACGAGCGTTACGCTCTGCATTAGCTTCAAGTTCTAATTTTTCTTCTTCTTGACGTTCGGTAATGATTTTTTCTAATTTGGCCGCTGTTTCACGTAAATCATCAAGAGACAATTCTTTTACTGCAGCTTTAAAACGACGGCCGTGGGTTAATATGTCTAAAAAGTCACTCATGTTGTATAGTTTCCTAATGATTTATTTATAAAATAAAAGTTATAAGAGATAAAAAGTATCAACGTTCCGTGTAAGTTTCAGTACTTCATATTGTTTATTTGGGTCGTTATTATTAATATAAGTCAGATTAATTCTCTGATTATTACTAATACAGCTTAATCAATACTGAATATAGCTGTAATAATAGAAACTATTTGGCATTGAATCAAATAAAATCATCTAATTATGCAATTAATTTTAATTAAGCATTCCCATTAAGTAATTAATGATCCACTACTTGTTTAGTTTGATTGCCACCACAATAACAAAAAATATGTAAACAGTCGTTTGACTTTGATTGACGTTAACGTTAACAGGACGTAAAGTTAACCCATCTTGCATTGGCGAACGCCAGTGTGTTGTCCATATACATTGAAGGTGTAGGAAGGAAAACCTATGAAAGTATTGGTGCCTGTTAAACGCGTAGTTGATGCCAATGTGAAAGTCAGGGTAAAAGCTGATAACACAAATGTTGATACGACCAACCTTAAAATGGCGTTAAACCCATTTTGCGAAATAGCGGTAGAAGAAGCTGTTCGCCTCAAAGAAGCTGGCATTGCCACTGAAGTTGTAGTGGTAAGTGTTGGCCCTAAAGCGGTGCAAGAACAATTAAGAACCGCAATGGCACTGGGTGCCGACCGAGCGATTCATATTGAGACCGATGAAGAGTTAGTGCCTCTTTCGATTGCTAAGCTGTTAAAGGCAGTGCAAGAAAAAGAGCAAGCACAACTCGTTATTTTTGGTAAGCAGTCAATTGACGGCGACAATAACCAAACGGGTCAAATGCTCGCAGCATTAACTGATATGCCACAAGCGACATTTGCATCAGAAGTCAAAATTGATGGTGACATGATTACGGTTACTCGTGAAATCGATGGCGGACTACAAACGCTGAAAATGCCTTTGCCTGCGATTGTGACGGTAGACTTACGTTTGAACGAACCTCGTTATGCTTCATTACCTAATATTATGAAAGCTAAACGCAAACCATTAGAGATTATGGCTGTGGCTGATCTTGGTGTGAGCTTAAGAGCACATCAAACAGTACTTAGCGTCACACCTCCTGTTGAGCGTAAAGCGGGCATCATGGTGTCTTCTGTTGAAGAGTTAGTTGATAAGTTAAAAAATGAAGCGAAGGTGATCTAATATGACCATTTTAGTATTAGCAGAACACGATAATGTCAGCCTGAAAACTGACACGGCGAAAGTAGTTAGCGCTGCAACAGCCATTGGTGGTGATATTCATGTACTGGTTGCTGGTGCTGATTGTTCTGCCGCAGTAAGTGCAGCACAAAGTTTAGCGGGCGTGAGTAAAGTGTTAGTGGCTGATGCTGCTCAATATGGCGCTCAACTAGCTGAAAATGTATCAAAATTGGTTGTTGATATTGCCGGAGACTATGAACATATTCTGGCTGCAGCAACCAGTATAGGTAAAGATACATTGCCTCGCGTAGCAGCATTATTAGACGTTGCCCAGATTTCTGAAGTGATTGAAGTTGTAAGCAGTGACACTTTTGTACGCCCTATTTATGCGGGTAATGCGCTTGCAACAGTGCAAAGCTTAGATGCTAAGAAAGTCATGACTGTGCGCTCAAGTGCGTTTGATGTTGTAGCATCAACAGGCAGTGCTGAAGTCATCAACTTAAGCCAAGCAATTGATTCAAAAACTGAGTTTGTTTCTCAGTCACTCACTGAATCAGCCCGTCCTGAACTCGGTAATGCTGGCATTATTGTGTCTGGCGGCCGTGGTATGGGCAGCGGTGAAAACTTTGCCATTTTAGAACAACTAGCCGATAAGTTAGGCGCAGCAGTAGGTGCATCACGTGCAGCTGTAGACGCGGGCTTTGTACCTAACGACTTGCAAGTTGGCCAAACGGGTAAGATTGTCGCCCCTAACTTGTACATTGCAGTGGGTATTTCTGGCGCGATTCAACATCTTGCTGGCATGAAAGACTCAAAAGTAATTGTGGCCATTAACAAAGACCCTGAAGCCCCTATTTTTCAAGTGGCGGATTATGGTTTGGTTGCCGACTTATTTGAAGCGGTACCGGCATTGAACAACCTCGTTTAATCAGATGTTAAGTCGCTAAACGGAGGAGTTGATTAAGCTCGTGTTGTTCAGCCGACTTTGACGCGCTATTAAACGTTCTGTTGTACGATTAAAAGGTTTCTACTCATAAGGTAGAAACCTTTTTTATTGGGCTACTCTTGGATTTCTCTTGGATTTAGTACTGGTTTAGGTGTTGATTTTTAAAAATTCAGTTCAAATATCCAGGGTTTGATGCGGTTGCTGTTTTTGTGCCCATTACACTAGTGTGCATTTGATTTAAAAACGTTAAACTAATGCTATGCAATTGTGGTTTAAATTGATGTTGTTGTTATTTTTCGTGCTGTTTAGTGCTTTTTACTGGCGCAGAATATGTAATTTATGATTGTATGTTCGCGTTGTGTGTAATGAGCTTTAACTACAAACAACAAAAGTAGAGGTGCGTTGCATAAAAGTCATGTTGAATTGGGTGATGCCAATAATTCGACATAAAAGGGTGCAATGCCGAAATAAATGGGGTTATCAGCCGCATTTGTTGGGGCAGTTCTCGAAAGGGACTGCACTGTCATAGTGTTTTTATCGACTTGATAAAAAGAATGATATTCATATTAAATGGATATTACTGTGGAGTGCTACTAGTTAAGTTAACGCATACACTTCCTGTGTATGTTTAGCCTTATTTCTAGTTTTTCTCCATTCGTATCCAACGAAGAAATAATTAAATTATGATAATAAGTTATGCCGATTCGGCACTTTCTGTTTTGCCACCACTTGTGGCTATTACTCTGGCTATTTTAACTCGTAAAGTATTGCTATCTTTAGGGGTTGGCATTGTTTTCGGCGCCTTATTACTAACCGATTTCTCATTGGTTGGCAGTGGCGAATATATTTTAAATACAGCCAGCCAGTTAGTTTGGAAAGACGCCGGACTGAACCGTTGGAATGTGTACATTTTAGGCTTTTTGATTGTGTTGGGTATGATCACAGCATTGATCACTGTCAGTGGCTCTGCTCGTGCTTTTGCTGATTGGGCTAAATTGCGTATTCGCAATAAACGTGATGCCAAGTTAATGACCATGTTTTTAGGCTGCGTAGTGTTTATTGATGATTACTTTAATAGTTTAGTCGTCGGCTCGATTTCACGTCCAATCACAGATCGCTACCATATTTCGCGTGCCAAATTAGCTTATATTCTTGATTCCACCGCTGCGCCGGTGTGTGTTATTTCTCCCGTATCTAGCTGGGGTGCATACATTATCGCCTTAATTGGCGGTATTTTAACGGCTCATGGATTTACCGATTCTGGTCATTTGAGCGTCTTTATTCAAATGATCCCAATGAACTTTTATGCCATTTTTTCGTTATTATTATTACTGTGTGTTGCAACGTTTAGCTTAGATGTTGGCCCAATGCGCCAGCATGAATTAAACGCACTGCGGGGTAACTTGTTTGATGAGTCAAAAGGCCAACCCCCTGGCGCTGTTACAGATTTACCTGAAGCCGATACCGGTAAAGTGATGGGCTTATTTTTACCTATCGCGGTATTGGTGTTTGCGACAGTGTATTTTATGGTGTCAAGTGGCGCCGATGTGTTAGCAGCAAAAGACTTACCGTTTAACGTACTCGGGGCATTTGAGAATACCGATGTTAGCTCGTCACTATTTTTTGGCTCTGTAGTTGGTCTTATTGCGACGCTCATTCTTGCGATTCAGCAAAAAGTTGACTTGTCTATGTTACTCAAAGGCATGTCGGTTGGCGCGCGCTCGATGTTGCCAGCCATTTACATATTACTTTTTGCATGGACAATTTCGAGTGTGATTGGACAGCTTGAAACCGGTAAGTACATGGCAAGTTTAGCCACTGACAATATTCCGTTTGCGATGTTACCTGCAGTGTTATTCCTATTAGCGGGTATTACCGCATTTGCGACAGGAACAAGTTGGGGCACGTTTGGGATTATGTTGCCTATTGCAGCAGATATGGCTATGGGAAGTGATAGTACTATGATGTTGCCAATGTTGGCCGCAGTATTGTCTGGTGCGGTATTTGGCGATCATTGTTCGCCCATTTCTGACACCACTATATTGTCGTCAACCGGTGCCAGTTGTCATCATATTGATCACGTGGTTACTCAACTGCCGTATGCCTTAATTGCCGCTTTCATCAGTTTAGTCGGTTACACCGTATTAGGTTTTACTGGCTCATTAATCGCAGGGTTAGTTTGCTGTAGCGTGTTGTTTGTCATCAGCATTGTGATATTACACTTTTGGGCTAAGAAGTAATTTCTTGAACTAAGCCCTACTGTATGTAGGTAAATGTCCAATTTAAGCTGTAATAAAAATGCCGTATTCGTTATGAATACGGCATTTTTATTTGTTATTACGATGTTGGAAAAGGTAATATGAACGACATTCACTAGCTAAACATTAGGACGCTTCATTTTGGCGCAACTGTACTTTTATTATTCGGCGATGAATGCCGGTAAATCAACATCATTACTGCAGTCATCTTATAATTATCGTGAGCGCGGTATGCACACTTTAGTGATGACGGCATCGATAGACAATCGTTATGGTGTCGGCAAAGTGTCATCACGTATCGGCATCGAAACCGAAGCGCAGGTGTTCGGTAGCACTGATAATTTAATTGAGTTAATTTCGACGTCGAATGATGAGCAAAAAATTCATTGCGTATTGATTGATGAAAGTCAGTTTTTAAGTAAAGAACAAGTTAGACAGATTACTCATGTTGTTGATAATCTTGATATTCCAGTATTGTGCTATGGTCTTCGCAATGATTTTCAAGGCGAACTATTTCCAGGCAGCCAATATTTATTAGCCTGGGCTGACAAATTGGTTGAGCTTAAAACTATCTGCCATTGTGGCCGTAAAGCTAACATGGTCGTGCGTCTTGATCATGACGGTAAACCGATGCGTGAAGGCGAGCAGGTTGCCATTGGCGGTAATGAAAGTTACGAGTCGGTTTGTCGAAAGCATTTTCGTGAGTTTTTGTGGGATTAAGTCAAACCCAACTTAACTGAATAAAAAAGCCGCTTCAAGTTAATTGATGCGGCTTTTTTGTGTGTCACTATTTATTAAAAATCGGCTTCTGCGAAATCGACAATATCTGCACTACTCGATTCAATTTGTTTGCGTAAGCTGCGGGTTTGGCTGCCCCAATAGCTCATAAAGAATTGTGCGGTTTTAAGTTTAGCTTGGTAAAAACCCGTCTCTTCAGTACCCGCTTCTAATGCGGCTAATGACGTTGCTGCAACGCGAGTCCACATCCATGCTAGTGCGGTAATTCCAAACAACTGCATATAGGCCATTGACGCTGCACCAATAAGATCAGGATTCTTACTGGCTGACTGCACAATAAAACCGGTGGCTTTTTCAAGATCGCCAGCGGCATCCATTAAGCCTGCAAGATAAGGTTTCATTGCGTCATTAGCCGCGTTTTGCTGAATTAATTCCTTCACCATACCTGACCACAAAGTTAATGCTGCACCTTTGTCAGCAAGTAATTTACGGCCGACTAAATCGAGTGCTTGTACCCCATTTGTGCCTTCGTAAATCATTGCAATACGGATATCACGCACAAACTGCTCCATACCCCATTCGTTAATATAACCATGGCCGCCATAGACTTGCTGGGCATCGACACAAGCTTTAAAGCCTTGGTCGGTGACAAAGCCTTTAACAATCGGTGTAAATAACGCAGCAAGTGCATTAGCTTGTTTGGCTTTTTCTGGATCGGTATGACGTTCTACTTGGTCAAGCCACAGTGCTTGTTGACCCATTAGCGCACGTGTACCTTCGTTGAACGACTTTTGTGATAACAACATACGACGCACGTCGCCATGGACTAATAATGAGTCTGCAGCTTGCTCTGGCTGCTTAACACCACTTAATGCACGGCCTTGAATACGCTCTTTGGCATAAACGAGAGCATTTTGATAAGCAATATCTGATACGCCTAAACCTTGAATACCAACACCTAAACGTGCTTGGTTCATCATGGTAAACATGGCTTTTAGACCTTGATGTGCTGCACCAACAAGCTCACCTATTGCGCCGTCAAAATGCATCACACATGTTGAGTTACCATGAATGCCCATTTTATGCTCAAGACCTGTTGCGCTAAGCTTGTTAGCTTCGCCTAAGCTACCATCGGCATTCACTAAAAACTTAGGTACAGCAAATAATGAAATACCTTTAACACCGTCCGGTGCATCTGGTAAACGCGCTAATACTAAATGAATGATGTTGTCGGCTAAGTCGTGATCGCCAGACGAAATGAAAATTTTCTCACCGCTAATAGCAAACAGTTCATCACCAGCAGGAACCGCTTTAGTGCGCAGTAAGGCTAAATCTGTACCCGCATGAGACTCTGTTAAGTTCATGGTGCCGGTCCATTCACCACTGACCAGTTTGGCTAAATATTTTTGCTTTAGAGCATCGCTGCCGTGAACGTGAATCGCTGAATAAGCGCCATGGGTTAAGCCTGGATACATGGCAAACGCCATATTAGTGGCTGTTTTCATTTCGGTTGCAAATGTACCGATAACTTCGGGTAAACCTTGGCCACCAAATTCAGGATCGCAAGTTAATGTTGCCCAACCATCTTGTACGTATTGTTTATAAGCTTGCTTGAACCCTGTAGGGGTAATGACCTTACCATCAACCAGTTTACAACCTTCTAAGTCTCCACTGGCATTGAGTGGCAACATGATGTCAGTGCTGAAATCGGCAACACCTTGTAAAATCGCATCAGTTAGCTCAGCATCTAACTCATCAAAACCACGTAAATCAGTTTGTTGATAGACATTAAGCAGTTCAGATAGAATGAATTGATAATCGCGAAGAGGAGCTTGGTAAATTGGCATAAGATCATTCCTTGGTTATGTTGTATTTTAGTTGGGTCTCGGCAACAAAATGTAGTTAGTTACTGGTCCAATCAGATAGTTGATTTATCTAACCATACCCAATTTCGAGTAAAAACTCAGTATTATTTTTACGTAAACGTAAACTTAATTTTATACGTTTAATGTACCGATTTATTTACTCTGAAATATGCGTATTGTTAGCCTCTTTATTAATACCGTAATCACCTATAGAAAGTTCAGTACTGATGAACCATTTTTTTTGCTCTGCAAACGAATACAGAATCGTTTTTGTCCGGTCTATGAGTTATCTACAAAAATTATCTATCCAAAATTATCTATCAAAATTATCTATCAAAAGAATACGCCATCAAAAAGGGGCTAGTGATGAAATTAGTTTGGTTTGGAATAAGTATATTGGCATTGTTCTTTTTGTCTTTCATGCCGTTACACATAGCTGATGCGGCGTCGAAGATGGAAGAATCCGTTGCTCCTAACTTTGAGTTAACTCATGCTGATGGTCAGCCATTTAATCTACATGACTACGCGGGAAAACCAGTCATTTTGCATTTTTGGGCTACATGGTGTCCATATTGTAAAAAACTTCAACCCGGCTTAGAAAAGCTGCGACTTAAATATCAACATACAGACTTACAAATGATTGGTATTAGTTTTAAAGAAGATGTCGGCGCAACTCCCGGACAAAGCTTGCTAGATCGAGGTGTAAAGATGAAAACGTTGGTTTTAGGGGATGAGGTTGCTAAGTTGTATGGCGTAAGAGGCACACCGACAACAGTATTTATTGACCGCACTGGTCATATTGCGTGGGTGACAAATACATCTAATCCTGACGATCCTAATTTAGAGAAAGCGCTGCAGTTTTTAGTAGACTGATCATTATGTTACTCAGTACTGATATTTCAGTCGAAATGACTTAAGCGGTTAATGCTGCTTACTTAACGTATATTTCAAAATAAGCGGCCCTATTAGGGTCGTTAGGGCGATAATCATAACTAATATTGCAAACTCTTTAGCTGGTATCACCCCAAGTTGACGGCCCATTTCCGCGAAAACTAGCCCAACCTCTCCACGAGGTACCATAGCGGCACCAATGATACATTTTTCTTGCCAGTTCTGACCTGCTATTAAACCTGCCACGAACTTACTTAATACAGCAATAAACGCTAACCATCCTAGAATGACTAAACCTGTAAAACTTGAATCTAACTGGCTGAGATCGAGGCTAACTCCGACATAAACAAAAAATATCGGGCTGAATATTTGCACCAGCGGGCGAGAGGACAGTTCTAGTTTATAAGTGTAAGGAAAGGGATTTTTCAAAAATTTATTTAATGGCGAAGTAAACTGCCGCGATATACCCATGCCAACTGCAAACCCACCTAATATTGCTGGTGTGCCAAACCAGTGTGCCAGCCATGCAAACATGCTAATCAGTGACATTACCACAAACACTTCATAACCCGGGATATTCGTTTTGGGACGTAACCAGCGGGTAAAATAAATGATAGCTCTAACAAGTGGGGGGCTGAAAACGATAAAACTGGTTATCGTGATAAACAACATCAGTGTTGAGCTTAATGCCAATTCACCTGAGGAAGCAAAATGAAACAACAAACTAAGCAGTATCACTCCGACAATATCATCAATTACCGCGGCTCCAAGAATAATATGTCCAGCTGAACTTTGGGTCTGTTTGTATAGTGTTAACACGCGCATTGATATACCAATGCTGGTGGCGGTGAGGGCACAACCAAAAAATAAGGCTGTAAAAGGTGCTAGGGACAACCAATAAAGACTGGCAAGTCCTGTTGTTAATATGGGTAAAGCAATCCCTAATAATGCGACCCGAACGGCTTGACCTCCTGCATTGACGAGCCGTTTTATTGAGGTTTCGCACCCAATATCAAAAAGTAATAGGATAACCCCAAGTTCTGCGATAATAGCTAATGTGCTATTAGGTTCTACCCAATTGAGAATAGATGGCCCCAGTAATATCCCTGCAATAACTTCACCCACCACGCTTGGACACCCAAGTTGGTCGCTCAGTTCACCGAGTATTCTACCTACCACTAGAATAAAGAATAATGACATTACAAAACTATCTATTGTCATTTTGTCTGCCTTAGTTTGCGCTATATCCCTTGATTCAATTTGATCTCAGAAAGTTGATTACGATCAACTTTCTGATTAATTATTAAACACAAACGTACTCTATTGACTAAACTAATGATAGCTAATAAGACATGGTTTACTGTGTTTTAGCGGAAAAATATTTAGTTGGAACTTTCAATTATTTACTATTTGAGCTAGGCGAGTTGGTTATTTGGACGACTGTTTTTAACGGTGACATTTACCTATAAAGCTCAGCTGATGGGATTTTTAGTTCAAGCCACCAGCAATGAAGATTGTTATATAGCACAACTAATCAGGACATCACTATTTCAGTAGCTGTACATCAAAAATTGGCAGACTTAAGGAGAAGGAAATGGATAAGGTGTTTATTATCGCGCAAATGGAACAAGCACATACCGATGCGATAGCGAGCGGTTTGCTGTTAGCTAAGCAATTGAACAAAAATGCGGAAGTTTTTGCTTATTCTTATGCTTATTTTAGTGGTCCTGAAAGTTATAACCCTCGTTTAGTCAGCGTTGCTCAAAAGCAGTTAATGGATCAACGAGAAGCTGAATTAAAGCAGCATCTCGTGGATCTTAAAGGTGAAGATATTCCGGTACACATGGTGTGGAGCAAATATTTATTTGAACATGCCTGTCATCATTCTATTCGTCATGGATTTGACCTTATGGTGAAGGCTGTACATCATGCAGACCATTATTTATCCACTGACTGGCAGTTGATACGCCATACTCGGATCCCGTTATTATTATTAACCAGTAATCCACTCACTAAAGGCAACGCAACGTTGATGGCTGTCGATCTTGCTACTCATGATCCTATTAAGCAACAGCTCAATAGCGTTGTAGTGGCATATGGTAAGCAACTTGCAGAAGCTACAGGGACCAAATTACATTTAGCGTTTGTGCTTAGGGTACCCAAAATATTACGAGATATGGATTTGATTGATACCCATGCTCTTGTTAAAAAGGCATATAAAGATCATCAAAAACAGATTGCTCAATTTAATATGGATCCCGAATGTATCCACATTATTGCTGGTGAGCCTGAGCTGTGCTTGTTTGAGCTAGCCTGCAGATTGAAGAGTGAATATTTTGTGATTGGTGCTCGGCAACGAGAAGGATTATTAGGACGGATTATAGGTAATACTGCTGAGTTAGTTTTAGAGCGGATGCGCAGTAACGTATTGATTATCCCAGCAGATGATCAATTGCTTGCGCCTTTAACCTGGTAGTTTTTCTGCAAATTAACGGTCACATCAACGAACCGTTAGGTATTTTTAGTTAGTTGTCATTTTAAAAAATACAAAAAGCCCGCATTACTGAGTATATCCAGAGTGGCGGGCTTTGTTATATTAACCATTTAAGATTAATTAAAAAGTCATTTCTGGCACATGGTCTGGTACCACTAACTTACCAGCTGTTTTTGTGACGATTTCTTCAACAGACACGCCAGGGGCTCGTTCAAGTAAATGGAATGCGCCATCTTTAATTTCCATAAAGGCCAAATCTGTCATTACACGTTTAATGCAACCATAGCCCGTTAATGGCAGTTCGCATTTTGACAATAACTTTGAATTGCCGTATTTGTCTGCATGCATCATGGTGACAATAATGTTGTCAGCACCAGCGACTAAATCCATTGCGCCGCCCATGCCTTTAATCAGCTTGCCTGGGATCATCCATGAGGCGATAGAGCCGTTAACATCAACTTCGAAGGCGCCTAATACGGTTAGGTCTACGTGGCCGCCACGTATCATTGCAAAGCTCTCTGCCGATGAAAAGAATGACGCCCCAGCAACTGCGGTAACTGTTTGTTTGCCGGCGTTGATGAGATCGGCGTCTATGGTTTCTTCGGTTGGAAACTCGCCCATGCCGAGTAGACCGTTTTCAGATTGCAGCATCACTTGCATGCCTTGTGGAATATAGTTAGCCACAAGAGTAGGGATACCAATACCTAAATTAACGTAAAAACCGTCTTGTAATTCTTTTGCTACGCGCTGGGCGAGTTGTTCTCTGGTCAGTGCCATGGTGTTGTCTCCCTTATTTCGCAGCTTTGACGGTACGTTGTTCGATACGTTTCTCAAAGCTGGCTTTGATAACGCGATCAACATAAATACCTGGTGTATGGATGTGGTCTGGATCTAACTCACCCGGTTCAACAATTTCTTCAGCCTCAACCACGGTAATTTTACCTGCGGTGGCCATCATTGGATTGAAGTTAGCGGCGGTTTTTCGAAATACCAAATTACCCATGGTGTCGGCTTTCCATGCACGAACTAAGGCAAAGTCTGCCGTCAATGATTCTTCTAATACGTAGTGACGACCTTTAATTTCACGGGTTTCTTTACCGTCAGCAATCGGCGTGCCGTAACCTGTTGCGGTGAAAAATGCCGGAATACCCGCACCACCAGCACGAATTTTTTCAGCCAATGTGCCTTGTGGCGTGAGTATTACATTAAGCTCACCAGACAACATTTGTTGTTCAAAGGTGGCATTTTCGCCAACATAAGAGGCTATCATGGTTGAAATTTGATGTTGTTTAAGTAATAAACCTAAACCAAAATCATCAACACCAGCGTTGTTTGAAATAGCGGTTAAGCCTTTCACACCCAATTTAACCATGTGGTTAATTAAGCCTTCAGGAATACCACACAAACCAAACCCGCCGACCATAATGGTCATGTCGTCACTCAGTCCTGCTAGTGCTTCTTCATAGCTGTGGACGACTTTATTGAATCCTGCCATCTTGTTGTCCTTATCGTTATATTGATATCAACGGTTAGCGGTATGCTACGTTAACCATTTTTAGTATATGTGATTATGTTCTGATTGCATTTGCCACTTTAGACCCATTGCTTCGGCCTAATGCGCGGCTAATGTTGTCGCCAGCAAATGCAAGCTTAGCTAAGTCAATGCCGGTATCTATTCCCATGCCATGGAGCATGTAGACCAGATCTTCAGTGGCGAGATTACCGGAAGCGCCTTTCGCATATGGGCAACCACCAAGACCGGCGACTGATGCATCAAACACGCTGACACCAGTGTCGAGACAGGCCAGAATATTGGCTAATGCTTGACCGTATGTGTCATGAAAATGCAAGGCTAACTTATCAACCGGAACCACTTTGGCGACAGCTTCAACCATTTGCCGCGCTTTATTGGGAGTGCCAACACCGATGGTGTCGCCTAATGATATTTCGTAACAACCCATTTTATAAAGGATCTCAGATACTCTCGCGACTTCTCTCACATCAATGTCGCCTTCGTATGGACATCCGAGTACACAAGACACGTAGCCACGCACTGCAATCCCATGTTGTTTGGCGGCTTCCATCAACGGAATAAAGCGCTCGATTGACTCATCAATAGAGCAATTAATGTTTTTTTGACTAAAACTTTCTGATGCTGCGCCAAAAATAGCCACTTCATCAGCGCCAGCCGCTAACGCTAGTTCAAACCCTTTTAGGTTAGGGGTTAATGCACTGTAAACCACACCAGCTTGTCGTTTGAGTTGCTGCAATACGGCATCAGAATCGGCCATTTGTGGCACCCACTTAGGTGACACAAAGCTGCCTGCTTCAATACGCTTAATACCTGCATCACCAAGTTGTGTGATTAGCGTGAGTTTGTCTGCAGTGGTCACTGGCACTTCGTTTTGTAAACCGTCACGGGCGCCAACTTCAAAAATGCTCACTTTAGTCGGTAACATTTACGCTTCCTCGACGTTAGCTTCAGAGGCTAATGGTTCAACGTTTAATAGTTGTGCACCGTCACTAACAAGCTCACCGCTTTGGAAATAAAACTCGCTCACCACGCCATCAAATGGTGCCTCGATGGTGTATTCCATTTTCATGGCTTCCATCACTAATAAACCTTGGCCTGCTTTAACTTGCTGGCCCACTTCCACTAAATGAGTCACAACAGTGCCATTCATGGGGGCCTTAAGCTTATCTGCATGGTTAACCACTTCTTCAATCACTTGAGCCAATATGGCTTTAAAGTGATAACTGCCAGATGGTAAAAATAGCGTAAAGTCATCGCCTTCATGGCTAACAGGGATTTTGCTCTTATGGCCATTAATCTCAGCTAAGAGTAAATCGGCTTTCAATTCACCCGCTAACGTCAACACTTGGTCGTGTAAACACAATTGATATTGTTCGCCAACGGCTGTCAGTAGCAAGTCATGTTGTTGCACTTCGGCTGATGCGTCAGTTAATAACGACACACGATGCACGCTTGAACTATTGAGTCTAAAGCCGCTCACGAGGCCCCAAGGTGAATACGGGTCAGCACTGTTAATGGCCAGCGCTTTTGCCGCTTGCTTACGTGACAACACCTGAAAAAGTCCTGCTAGTGCTAACGCAGTATCTGCTTCAATAGCGGCATCTCCAATTAAGGTGTCGCCATAACGCTCAATAAAGTCAGTACAGAAGTCTGCCGCAGCAAAGGCTGGGTGTTCAGCAATGTTGGCTAAAAACTCGATGTTATGTTTAAGGCCACTGATTTGGTATGACTCAAGTGCATGCACTAAACGTTGTAGTGCGCGAGGGCGCGACTCATCCCATACAATCAGCTTGGCGATCATCGGGTCATAAAAGTTACTGATGACATCGTTTTCACGAATACCTGAATCGATACGCACGTGACGATTTTGTTCTGGTTCACGTAAAAAATTGAGCTTGCCACTGGCCGGTAAAAATTCGTTTTGTGGATCTTCAGCGTAAATTCGCACTTCAAATGAGTGACCATGAATACGCACTTCATCTTGGCGCAGCGGTAATTCACCACCACTGGCGACAACTAGCTGCCATTTTACTAAGTCTTGGCCTGTGACCATTTCGGTAACCGGATGCTCTACTTGCAAACGGGTGTTCATTTCCATGAAGTAGAAGCTATTATCGGTATCGAGTAAAAACTCAACGGTGCCCGCGCCAACATAATCAATGGCTTTGGCGGCTGCAACGGCTGCGTTACCCATCTGAGCTCGTAGTTCGTCTGACAAACCTGGAGCAGGTGCTTCTTCAACCACTTTTTGATGGCGACGTTGAATAGAGCAGTCACGATCCGATAAATAAATCGCATTGCCATGAGTGTCGGCAAATACTTGTACTTCAACATGACGTGGTTGACGTAAGTAGCGTTCCATTAACAGTTTGTCATTGCCAAATGACGAGCTGGCTTCACGGCGTGCTGATTTAACCGCTTCAAGGATTTCGCCTTCGTGTTCTACGATACGCATCCCTTTACCGCCACCACCATAGGCCGCTTTAATCAGTAACGGGAAGCCAACAGCTTTGGCTTCTGCTATTAACGTGGCATCCGTTTGATCGTCGCCATGATAACCCGGCACTAAGGGCACATTGGCTTTTGACATGATTTTTTTGGCGGCACTTTTGCTGCCCATAGCATCAATCGCATCGCTACCAGGTCCGACAAAGGCGATGCCATTTTGCTCACATTTACGGGCAAACTCGGCATTTTCTGATAAAAAACCGTAGCCGGGGTGAATGGCTTCTGCGCCCGATTTTTTGGCTATTTCAATAATTAAATCAGCTTTTAAATATGAGTCCGCTGGGGCGCTGCCGCCTAGGTAAAACGATTCATCGGCCATGGCCACATGGCGGGCATCTTTGTCAGCATCAGAATATAGGGCGATGGTGCGAACACCCATGGTTTGAGCCGTTTTAATAATACGGCAAGCAATTTCACCACGGTTAGCAATCAGTAATTTGGTAAACATTATTGGGCTCCTTGTGGATCAGATTTAGCGGTTTGCCATGTTGGCGTACGTTTTTCAAAGAAAGCATTAAGGCCTTCTTGACCTTCATCTGATACACGAATCCGAGCAATTTGCTCGCTGGTAAAATTGAGCGTAGCGTCGTCAATCACGCCGTTTTCTAAATGCGATACGAGACTCTTTGCCCATGCCATGCCCTGAGGGCTATTGGCATTAAATGCTGCGATGAAGGGGGCCGCAGCTGCATCTAAGTCGTCGTTAACTTCATGAATGACTTGATGGGTTAAGGCAACATCAGCACTAAAGCGTTCAGCGGTCAGCATAAAGCGACGCGATTGGCGATTACCCATAGCACGAACCACATACGGGCTTATCACAGCAGGGATAAGCCCCAGCTTGACTTCGCTTAAGCAAAAGCTTGAACGGGTGTTGGCAATGGCAATATCGCAACAACAAATTAGTCCTAACGCGCCACCAAAGGCTGCACCTTGTACTAAGGCAATAGTGGGTTTTGGAAACTTGTCTAACACGTGCATCAACTTGGCAAGCTCGTGGGCATCAGTCAGGTTTTGTTCAAAGTCCATTTTTGCTTGTTTGCGCATCCAATTGAGGTCGGCGCCAGCACTGAAGTTTTTGCCATTAGCACGTAATATCAACATATTGCATTGACTGTCTTTGGCAAAGCTTTCGATAGCCTGGATCATCTCGCTGATCATCACTTCATCAAAGGCATTATGTACTTCAACTCGGTTTAAAATGAGCTCTGCCACCCCTTGATCTAAGCGGCATTCAATGAACTTATATTGGTTTGATAACATTATTTATTACTCCTTAATTAGCTGAATTAACCGCACAATTACATGCGGAACACCCCAAAGCGGGTGTCTTCAATAGGAGCATTTAATGCTGCCGATAAGGCTAAGCCGACTACGTCACGCGTTTGCGCCGGATCAATAATTCCATCATCCCAAAGTCGGGCACTGGCATGATACGGATGACCTTCTTTTTCGTATTGTTCAACAATTGGTTTACGGAAGGCTTGCTCGTCTTCTGCCGACCATTCAATGCCTTTACGCGCTAAACCATCGCGGCGCACTGTGGCTAATACACCAGCAGCTTGTTCGCCACCCATTACCGAAATACGGGCGTTTGGCCACATCCACATCATGGTCGGTTCAAATGCGCGACCACACATGCCGTAGTTACCCGCGCCATAACTGCCACCGATAATCACGGTAAATTTAGGCACGTTAGCGCAAGACACTGCGGTCACCATTTTGGCACCATGTTTAGCAATGCCTTCGTGTTCGTACTTTTTACCCACCATAAAGCCGGTAATATTTTGCAGGAATAACAGCGGAATTTTACGTTGGCAACACAGTTCAATGAAGTGAGCGCCTTTTTGCGCCGATTCAGAAAATAAAATGCCATTATTGGCTACAATACCGACAGGATAACCATGAATACGGGCAAAACCACACACTAGGGTTGCACCATAGTTAGCTTTAAATTCGTCAAAGTCAGAGTCATCAACCACACGGGCAATGACTTCTTTTACATCAAACGGCTTTTTAAGATCAGTACCAACAATGCCGTACAATTCATGGATATCGAATTGTGGTGGTTTGACTGGACTTAATAAGCTTTTGATTTCTTTTTGATGATTAAGTCGCAGTACTGCACGGCGAGCGAGTTCAAGCGCGTGGTCGTCATTTTGCGCTAAATGATCGGCAACACCCGATATTTTAGTATGAACTTCTGCGCCGCCAAGCTCTTCTGCGCTGACTTCTTCACCGGTAGCCGCTTTCACTAATGGAGGCCCGGCTAAAAAGATGGTGCCTTGATCTTTAACAATAATAGACTCATCGGCCATTGCAGGAACATAAGCACCGCCTGCGGTACACAAGCCCATGACGACAGCAATTTGCGGAATACCTTTGGCTGACATTTGTGCTTGGTTATAAAAAATTCTGCCGAAATGATCGCGATCTGGAAATACTTCATCTTGGCGAGGTAAATTCGCGCCACCAGAATCGACTAAGTAGATGCACGGTAAGTGACAACGGCTGGCGATGTCTTGCGCGCGTAAATGCTTTTTAACGGTAATCGGGTAGTAAGTGCCGCCTTTGACCGTGGCATCGTTGGCGATAATCATGCACTCAATACCACTGACACGACCGATACCAGCAATAACGCCTGCCGCTGGGACTTCTTCGTCATAGACTTCGTAAGCGGCAAATTGCGATATTTCTAAGAAAGGTGAACCTGGATCGAGCAGCTTTTCAACGCGCTGGCGCGGCAATAACTTACCACGAGATAAATGGCGTTCTAAGGCAACAGGGCCGCCGCCTTGTTCGATTTTTTTTAGTTTTTGTTGAAGATCATCGACCAATAACGCCATGCTGTCTGACTTGGCTTTAAATTCGTCACTGCGAGGATTGATACGGCTGCTCAGTTGCGTCATTTCTATATCCTTAATGAAGCAAAAAATAAGGGGGCTTGATTAAGGCGACATAGCACGCTTGATATGTCGCCTTCGTACTGCAAAAACTGGTTATTTTGACTCGTTAAACAATTCGCGACCAATTAACATGCGGCGAATTTCAGAGGTGCCTGCACCAATTTCGTAAAGCTTAGCATCACGTAATAAACGACCTGTTGCGTACTCGTTGACATAGCCATTGCCGCCCAGTAATTGAATGGCATCTAAGGCCATTTTAGTGGCAAGCTCAGCGCTGTATAAAATCGCACCAGCGGCGTCTTTACGGGTAGTTTCACCGCGGTCACATGATTTAGCCACACTGTAAACATAAGCGCGTGCAGCATTCATACCCGTGTACATATCGGCTAATTTACCTTGTACCAATTGGAATTGACCAATCGATTTGCCAAATTGTTCACGCTCATGAATGTATGGCACTACGATGTCCATGCAAGCAGACATAATGCCTAATGGGCCACCAGACAACACTACTCGTTCGTAATCAAGGCCGCTCATAAGCACTTTTACGCCATTATTGAGGCCGCCTAAGATGTTTTCTTCTGGCACTTCACAGTCTTCAAATACCAATTCACAGGTGTTTGAACCGCGCATACCTAGCTTGTCTAATTTTTGTGCTTGAGTAAAACCTTTAGACCCACGTTCAACGATAAACGCAGTAATGCCATGTGCACCTTTTTCGATGTCGGTTTTGGCGTAAATAACATAGGTGTGGGCATCAGGACCGTTGGTGATCCACATTTTATTGCCGTTAAGGATGTAGCGGTCACCTTCTTTGCGAGCATTCAGTTTCATTGAAACCACATCTGATCCCGCATTAGGTTCGCTCATCGCAAGTGCACCAATGTGCTCACCACTGACTAGCTTAGGTAAATATTTTGCTTTTTGAGCGTCATTACCATTACGGTTAATTTGGTTTACACATAAGTTTGAGTGAGCGCCATAACTTAACCCAATAGAGGCTGATGCGCGGGAGATTTCTTCCATTGCGACAACGTGCGCAAGGTAACCCATGTTGGCTCCACCATATTGTTCATCAACAGTGACACCTAATAAGCCCATATCGCCAAGTACTGGCCATAATTGATTAGGGAACTCATTGTCGATATCGACTTGGGCGGCCATAGGCGCAATTTCGTTGGCGGCAAACCCGCGAACAGCGTCGCGTAACATGTCAACATCTTCACCTAAACCGAAGTTTAAACTGGTATATAAATCGCTCATTTTCATGTGTCCTGTTGAATTTTTTATGGTCTGGTAAAACATTTGCTGCCAACGCTTTATGGTTTCGTTTTTGGCAGTGGGGCAAAGCTATTGGCTGAATTGAGTCAGCCAGTTATTTTTTGTTGTTATTTGGCTTTCTTAGTCGAATTGTCGGCTAATGCCGCTTTGCACTGTTGTTCGGCTGAATTTAGCTCCATTAGCACGACTTTAATGTCGTCCATTTGTTGTTGAAGAGCCGATTTTTTCTCGTTCACTAAATCAAGCATAGTTTGTAGTTGAGTTGAGCTGCTTTTATCCGCGTCGTAAAGTTCAAATAAACGTCGTGTTTCTGCTAACGAAAATCCAAGGCGTTTGCCGCGTAAAATAAGTTTTAAACGCACTCGGTCTTTCAGGCTATAAATTCGGGTTTGCCCGCGACGCTTAGGTTTAATCAAGCCTTGGTCTTCGTAAAAACGAATACTGCGGGTGGTGATATCAAATTCTTTTGATAAGTCACTGATTGAATATGTTGATTGAGGAATGTGGGTTGTGCTCATCATGTCACCAAAAGTGTTTCTTTTGATGCAAGATATATGAAGTTTACGTAAAGGTAAAGTTTGCTAGATGGTTTTCAGTTTAATGCGTGTTAATTTTGCTTGCCACTCAAACACTAATTATACATTAACATATTGTTATTTAGTGTATTTTATTACTGATAGTATTTGACCAGCACAAGTTAAACACTCGATTGAAACTTAAGGTTTTTTTGTTGGTTTTAGTGGTTGTTATCCCTTTGTCTAATAGGGGTATTTAATGAATTCTGCTCATAATCACTGTAATACAAGTTGATTAACGGAGAACAATATGGCTGATGTAGGACTATCAATGCACGCACAATCGATAGCCGATCCCGAAGTGTTTTGGCAGCAAGCCGCTGAAGCCATTAGCTGGGATCTTGCGCCCCAAACGGTACTTGATGATAGCAATAAGCCTTTTTACCGTTGGTTTGCTGATGGCAAGATGAATACTTGTTTTAATGCCGTAGACCGTCACGTATTAGCAGGAAGAGGTGAACAAACAGCGATTCATTACATTAGCCCTGTGACGCACAACGAATACTCAATTAGTTATCAATCTGTGTTGGCTCAGGTAAAACGCTTGGCTGGATTGATGGTGTCACTTGGTGTTGAAAAAGGCGACCGAGTGGTTATTTACATGCCAATGGTGCCAGAAACAGCTTATGCCATGCTGGCATGTGCACGGATTGGTGCGATTCATTCTGTGGTGTTTGGTGGTTTTGCTGCCAATGAGCTTTCTACGCGGATTAATGATGCGAAACCTAAGTTAATTCTGTCTGCTTCATGCGGCATTGAACCTTCTGGTGTCGTACCGTACAAACCTTTACTCGATGACGCATTATCTCAAGCGCAACATCAAGTCGAACATTGCATAATTTTGAATCGAACTGAATTCCAAGCGCAATTACAGTCGCCAAGAGATCTTGATTGGTACAGTGCGCTGGTGGATGCGCCTGATGCTGATTGCGTGTCTTTGGATGCCACAGATCCTTTATATGTTTTATATACCTCAGGTACCACAGGGCAACCTAAAGGTGTCGTACGCGACAATGGCGGCCATGCAGTCGCATTAGCGTGGTCGATGAAACACATTTATGACATTGGTGTGGGCGATGTTTTTTGGGCAGCATCAGATGTTGGCTGGGTAGTAGGGCATTCATATATTGTTTATGGGCCATTGCTGGTGGGTGCGACGACCATAATGTACGAAGGTAAACCTATTGGTACCCCTGATGCGGGTGCATTTTGGCGAATTATCGAACAAAAAAATGTTCGTAGCTTTTTTACCGCACCAACAGCTATTCGGGCTATAAAACGAGAAGATCCTGAAGGCGAGTTTATTAAACAATTCGATTTAACTTGTCTTAAACAGATGTATTTAGCGGGGGAGCGTTGCGATCCTGACACCTTAAACTGGAGTCAGCAGCAGTTAGGTAAACCAGTGATTGATCATTGGTGGCAAACTGAAACTGGTTGGCCTGTCGCGGCAAACTTGATGGGCACCGATCCGATAGAGATTAAAGCCGGATCGCCTGCGCGAGCAGTACCTGGATATCAAGTGGAAATTCTTGATGCTATGGGACTGCCTGTGGCACCTAATGAAAGCGGTAATGTGGTGATAAAGCAACCATTACCACCAGGCACATTAACGACTTTGTGGCAAAATGATAAACGCTATATCGACAGTTACTTGTCTATGTATCCTGGTTATTACTTAACTGGAGATGCAGGTTATGTCGATGAAGATGGTTATTTATACATTATGAGCCGAATTGACGACATCATAAATGTTGCCGGACACCGTTTATCTACCGGTCGATTTGAAGAAGTTTTATGTCAGCATGAAGCGGTGGCCGAGGCTGCGGTAATTGGTGTGCAAGATAAACTAAAAGGCCAGGTGCCTCTTGGATTAGTCGTGCTTAAAAATGGCGTTACCTTGTCAGATGAAGCTCTTTATAAAGAGTTACTTGCCTTGGTACGTCATGAAATTGGCCCAGTGGCTTCATTTCGGCTGGTAAGTGCTGTGCAAAAGTTGCCTAAAACCCGCTCTGGAAAAATATTACGAGCCACAATGCGTAAAATTGCAGACAATCAAGAGTACACCATGCCAGCAACGATTGAAGACCCACAAACCTTAGATATTGTTCGCAATGCGTTGACTAAAATGGGTTATGCTAATGCACTAACTACTGAGATAACATGATGTTACTCTTCAATATTTAGCCATGCCAAATGATAAGGTGATTTTAAATCGAAACCATAAAAAACCAGTGTTTTTATGGTTTTTTCTATTGTGACACGATGTTATCTCCTAATAAACAGATTGGGCATACATTGTAAAAAACAGCGTTTCCGCGTTTTGTTACTGGTAATTTAGTTACAAGAATCGCTATAATTGCCACCCAAATGGATTCGCACTACGCGATTAATCTCTGTGACCTGTGGAAACATACACTATGAATAACCACACCCAACAATCTCACGTCGGCGTTATCGGCCTTGGTGTTATGGGCAAGAACCTCGCATTAAACATTGCTGACAACGGCTACCATGTTGCAGTTTTCGATTTAGATACTCCAAAAGTCAACGCAGCTGTGGCTCAAGAAGAAAGTGAGCGTAAAGCGGGTACGGCACCGCGCATGCAGTCATGTAATAATCTTACAGAAATGCTGGCTAAATTAGTTGAGCCTCGAGTTATTGTATTATCTGTGCCTGCTGGTGCGCCTGTTGACGGTGTATGTAAATCGTTAATTGAAGCTGGTATTGAAGCCAACGATATCGTTATTGATACGGGTAACAGCCTTTGGACCGACACGGTAGAACGCGAAGCACGTTATAAAGATCAGTTTGTTTTCTTTAGCTCTGCAGTGTCTGGCGGCGAAGTAGGTGCACGTTTTGGCCCATCTCTCATGCCCAGTGGTGATGAAAAGGCATGGCGTTATGTTGAGCCAATTTGGAAAGCTATTGCTGCTAAAGTGGATTCAGCAACGGGTTTACCAATAGAGCGTTTTGAGCCAGGCAATCCGGTAACCGAAGGTGAGCCGTGTACAACTTATATTGGTCCTGCTGGTTCTGGTCATTACGTTAAAATGGTTCATAACGGCATTGAATATGCTGATATGCAACTTATTTGCGAAGCGTATCAATTGCTCAGTGACGGCTTAGGCATGTCTGCCTATGACATTGGTGACGTGTTCAATGGTTGGAATAAAGGTATTCTTAACAGTTACCTTATGGGGATTAGTGCTGAAGTCTTACAACAAGATGATCCATTAACCGGTAAGCCATTAGTTGAAATGATTTTAGATAAAGCAGGCCAAAAAGGCACTGGTTTATGGACTGCAGTGAGCAGCTTGCAAATTGGTTGCCCTGCGCCAACGATTGCTGAAGCCGTTTATGCACGCGCTGTGAGCACTCAGAAAAACTTGCGTATGCAGTTAAGCTCGAAGTTAGCAGGACCTGCACCAGTCAGTTTTAGTGATGCTGAAAAAGTGGAATTTATTGCTAATCTTGAAGATGCATTATATTGCGCTAAAGTGTGCTGTTATGCGCAAGGTTTCCAGTTAATGGCGATGAATGCTAAAGAGCAGAATTGGTCTTTAGATTTTGCTGAAATTGCTAAAATTTGGCGAGCGGGTTGTATTATCCGTGCTACGTTCCTGCAGTCAATTACTAAGGCTTATCAAGAAGATGCAAACCTTACGAACTTATTAATGGCTGACACTTTTAGTCAAACATTATCGCAAAAACACCTTAACTGGCGTAAAACGGTCGCAGCTTCTGTTATGCAGGGCATTCCTGCTCCATGTATTAGTTCGGCAATTGCCTATTATGACAGCTACCGCTGTGAGACATTACCCGCTAACTTGTTACAAGGTCAGCGCGACTTTTTCGGTTCACATACTTTTGAACGCACCGATAAACCCGCTGGTGAGAAATACCACTTAGACTGGAGTGCGAAGCAGCGTACTTTAGCTAAGGTGTAATTAGTCTTACATTATAAAAAGGCGCTTCATTTTACAATGAAGCGCCTTTTTATTTAGCTAAGGAAAATGGTTAGGTTAGCGAAAAGTACAATCCAATGCTAAATAAGACGCTAAAAATCATCGTCAATTTAGCTGTTTGCCCAAGGATAGGATTTAATGCTTCACCAGTATTATTATGAAATTCGCGACTCAGGTTACGTGCGATTACTAATGATACACCTGCTAATAATACGGGTAACCCATCGAGCGACCCGAGCAAGAATCCCGCGATAATGATACCAAATGGTAAGTAGACAAAACTTTGATATAGCACTTTTGCTTGTGCTTCACCAATTCTTACCGCAAGAGTATTTTTACCTGCTTTTGTGTCGGTAGAGATATCTCTAGTGTTATTGACCAGCATAATGGCAGCATTAAAAAAACCAATAGCACAGCCAAGTAACCATGCTGTCATGGTGGTGGTGCCTGCTTGTAAATAGTAACTGCCAACAACGGCCACTAAGCCGAAAAATACAAATGCAGCAATTTCGCCTAATCCATGTGATGCCAGTGGGTAGGGACCTCCGCTATAACATAACGCGCCTAATATAGAGGCTGTTGCAAGAATGGCTATTGGCCAGCCACCGTGAACGATTAGCAATGAACCTACTAATAATGATATGACTAGGCAACCAATCATGGCATTTCGTACAGATGACGGAGCAAGAATACCGCTTTGAGTGACTCTTATTGGACCGATCCGCTCTTCGGTGTCGATACCATTCTTAAAGTCAAAGTAGTCATTAGCGAGATTAACTGAAATTTGCAATAATACTGCACATAGCATTGAGGTAAAGGCGATGAGTAAGCTAAATTGTTCGAGCCCAATCGCTAGCATATTTCCGATTAATAATGGACCGATAGCCGCCGGTAACGTGCGAGGACGGATAGCCATAAACCATGATTGCATTGAGCTAGGTTGCATAATATTGTGAGGCGCACTGTTGATTAGTCATATCTAATAGCATACCAAATATTCAATTAGGCTGCAGATATGAATATTTGCGTTACATCACTATTTCGTGATTTGTCACGAGATGACTTAAATTCAACAATTACCATAGAATAAGCTAGAAAACATCAGCTTAACTAAGGTAACCTTAACGTTAATCCAAGTTGTAGAGAAGGTGTTATGAGTCAGGTATTAAACGATTTATTGTCATTGTTGTCACTTGAGAAAATTGAGTTAGGTCTGTTTCGCGGCCAGAGTCAAGATTTAGGCTTCGGACACGTGTTTGGTGGCCAGGTGATGGGACAAGCGTTAAGTGCTGCAAAACAAACGGTTAGTGAAGACCGCCATGTACATTCTTTACATTCATACTTTTTACGTGCGGGTGATGAAAAATTACCGATTATTTACGATGTTGAAAATATGCGCGATGGAGGAAGTTTTAGTGCGCGTAGAGTAAAAGCGATTCAGAAAGGTCGACCTATTTTTTATATGACCTGTTCGTTCCAAACGGTTGAAGAAGGCTTTAATCATCAAGATGTCATGCCCGATGTGCCAGGACCTGAAGGTTTATTGAATCAGCAAGAACTTGCAGTGACTATGCGTGATAAAGTACCAGCGAAAATGCTCGAAAAATTTATGGCAGACTCTCCGATTGAAATGCGTTTAGTTAACCCGGTTCATCCTATCGCCCCTAACACAACAGAGGCAAAAGGGTATGTATGGCTACGTGCCAATGGGCAAGTACCATCGGATCATAGTATTCAAGAGTATTTACTCGCTTACGCATCGGATTTTAATTTTTTAGCCACAGCAACTCAGCCCCATGGTGTGTCTTTTTTAACTCCAGGTATGCGCATGGCCACTATTGATCATGCCATGTGGTTTCATCGCCCATTTAATATGGGAGAATGGCTCTTGTACTGTATTGATAGTCCCAATGCAGGCGGTGGTCGTGGATTTGTGAAAGGGCAGTTTTTTGATCAGCAAGGACGTCTTGTGGCTTCTGCCACACAGGAAGGTTTAATCAGAATGACCAAGTAGGACGCTAACATGTTAATAATTAAGAAAGGGATACAATTCGCGGTTGTCACTTTGATTGCCATAATACTCAATGGTTGTGTGACGATTGAGCCTGAAAAGCCAGTCATTGTAAATGGCTATGCAGGTTATGCAGAGAAAATTGCCTTGCCACAAGGGTGTAAAATTAACATTGCATTAATTGATTTTAATACTCCGGGTGCGATTATCTCTCAAAAAAACTTTGATATAGCCAGAGCACCCGTTCCATTTAAATTCACCTTACCTGCTGAGTTAGTCAAAAGCGGTGTTGATTACGGTGTTGTGGCAATGATCACTTATCAAGGTAATGCTATTTTTCAAACGTATGATAAGTTCCGTGTGATCAGTAACGGTCAATTTACCACTCAAGTGTTAATGAAACGCGTTAAATAGCCACTTCGTAATCTAGTTCACAAACTCTTATGCCCGTCATTGATCTATTTATTTGGCGGGTAATAATCTGTTTTCTACCCTAATGTGCTGTTTAGGTTGTTTATGACAGAGTTATCTCAGACTTATCGCTCGCATGCGCAAACTCGTTTAATTTGGGCTTTGTGCATCGCTTCTATGGTGATTTATATTAATTTGTACACAGTACAAGGCATGCTGCCGTCTATTGCGGAACATTTTGATGTGTCTGGCGCACAAGCTACTTTGGTGTTATCTGTTACCAGTTTCACCTTAGCTTTTTCATTGCTTTTTTATGCAGTTTTATCTGACAGGATAGGACGGTTGGCTCCTATTGTGGTGAGTTTATGGCTGCTCGCAGGGTCGAATATTTTATTAGTGTTTGCCCAAACATTCGATGACTTATTATGGGTGCGCTTATTGCAGGGCATTTTGTTGGCCGCTGTGCCCGCGATTTCGATGGCCTATTTTAAAGAACAATTAGCTCCCTCTTTTATGCTCAAAGCTGCTGCCGTATACATTATGGCCAACAGTATGGGCGGTATCGCAGGACGAATTTTTGGTGGATTAATGGCACAAAATTTATCATGGCAGTCGTCAATGGGGTTGGTGTTTTTGGTCACGTTAATGGGGGTGGCATTGGTAACGTATTTATTGCCGCGTAAAGAAATTAAATCCCCAGTGGTTAAGCAAAAAGTCTCTTTGCGACATAAGGTAAAGCAAGATATAGATGGCTTTATGTTCCATTTGTCTGACTCGCAGATGCGCCTCGCTTATGCCATTGGTGGCTTAGCATTTATGATGATGGTCAATCAGTTTAGCTTTATTCAATTGCATATTATGGCTGAACCATATGGTTTGAGTCGCTTTAATGCGACCTTGATTTTTCTCTGTTATTCAAGTGGCACATTTGCTTCTTATTTGTCGGCAAAATGGATTATGCGCTATGGCTCGATGCCATTATTTAGAGTGGCTTTATGCTTAATGGTCGCTGGCACGTTGTTGACTTTGGTGGATACATTGACTGCCATTGTGGTGGGTTTTCTGATCAGTGCTTGCGGATTTTTCTTAACTCACAGCTGTTGTAATTCGTTTGTTGCTATCCGTGCCACCAGTCATCGCGCTAAGGCAACGTCGCTCTATTTATGTTGCTATTATCTTGGCGCATCCCTAGGCGGACCTTATTTAATGATGTTTTGGCACGAAGCTGAATGGAATGGAGTGGTTGCGGGGTCTATGAGCCTTTTGGCGCTGCTTTTAGTGGCTGTCTGGCGTTTAGGGATACATCAACAACAGGTTATTGATGTTCCCGTACCCGATTAACTCTCGATAAATTGTTTACGGTCTAGTTCAAACTTACGCATTTTGTCGTACAAGGTTTTACGGGGTAATTCGAGTTGTTCCATGGTTAATTTGATGCTGCCTTTGTTGTGGCTTAATGCTTCTTCAATTAACATTCTCTCAAAGAACTCCACTCTTTGCTGAAGCGACATGCTGGTGTGCATAGTGGTGTGGTTATCTAAATTACCAGCAAAAGCGGCTTCTGCACCAAGTAACACATAACGTTCTGCTAAATTACGTAACTCGCGTACATTACCAGGCCAGTCGTGAGAGGTTAGCACCATCGTTTGCTGGGGATTTAATGCTATGAGTGCTTTATGGTAACGAGCCGAAGCAATTCTGGCAAAATGTAAAAACAGCAATGGAATGTCTTCTCGGCGATCTCGTAGTGGAGGAATGACAATGGTCACTAGGTTAAGACGATACAATAAATCTTGTCTGAATTTCCCTTCTTCGCACAGTTGCTGCAAGTTTAATTTTGTTGCCGCAATAACCCTGATGTCCAAATTAATCGGCGTATTTGATCCTAATCGTTCGACTTTACGATCTTCCAATACACGCAATAATTTAACCTGTAAGGCCATAGGAGTGCTTTCTATTTCATCTAGAAGTAGCGTGCCACCATTAGCATATTCAAACTTACCGATGCGGCGTTTGTCTATGCCAGTGAAAGCGCCAGATTCTGCACCAAAGAGTTCACTTTCAATGAGATTTTCAGGGATTGCACCACAATTAATGGCGACAAAATTAGCTTTGTTACGATAACTATGGTCATGCAGATATCGGGCGACAAGCTCTTTACCTGCACCGGTTTCACCTTCAATCATGATATCTGCAGGTGTGTCGAGCACTTGGTCAATAAGATGGCGCATTTTCATCACACCAGGACTACTGCCTAAAATACGTGGACCAGGTGCTATATGCGATTCAAGTTCGCGTTTAAGTTTACGGTTTTCTAGTGTTAGCGCACGCTTATCTAACGCGCGTTTAGTCACATCGAGTATATGTTCGTTGTTAAATGGTTTTTCGATAAAGTCGTAAGCACCTTTCTTGAGTGCGTCTACCGCCATAGCAATGTCACCAAAACCCGTTAATAGTACTACAGGTAAGTCACTGTCTTGTTGTTTCAGTTGTTGCAATAAACTCAAACCATCGAGTTGCGGCATATTAACATCAGAAATTACTATGCCAGGCCAGTTAGCGGTAATATGGCTGGAGATAGCTTGCGGATTCGTAATCGCCAACGCGTTGATATTCTCTAGTTTAAATAACTGCTGTAACACGATACCGATATGAGGTTCATCATCAACAATAATAACTTGATAATTATTGATGTCTTGAATTTGAGTCACGTTTACACTTCCTCACGTAAATAAAGTGGCAAAATAATATGGAAAATAGCCCCACCGTGTATGGCATTCTCGACAGTAATAGAACCTTGCATAGATTCGATAATTCGCTGAGAGATGGACAATCCTAAGCCTAGTCCTTGGCGCTCACTGGTGGTGTAGTAAGGTTCAAAAATTTTATTCATTTGGCTTTCTCTCACGCCTGGGCCACTGTCTTGAATGCTTATATTGACCTTGCTGTCGCAATAGACTTCGATTTGTAATTGTCGCTCTGTAGATTGCTGCATTGCGACGATAGCATTACTAATAAGGTTAACCAGTACTTGTTGTAATCTGACGCTGTCGCCCCATATTTGGCATTTGCCTGTTAATAATTTCAGCGACAATTTAACACCTTGTTTGTCCATTTCAGGTTGAACAATGGTAAGTGCTTGCTCAATTGATTGATTAATTTCGGTGGCGTTGTCTTTACCCTGAGATTTACGTGTAAAGCTTTTAAACTGACCAATAATATCTGCAAGCCTATCGGTTAGCTCTATCATGATTTTGATATTGCTGCTGGCATCTTCAATCATATTACGGCCAATGAAGGTTTGAGTGTTTTGTGCGTAACTGCGCAGTGCTGCCAGCGGTTGATTGAGCTCGTGGTTAATGCTGGCTGACAGGCTACCTATGACCGTAAGCTTTGCCGCTTGGATTAGTTCGTCTTGAGTGTCTTTTAATTGGGTGTTGGCTTGTTCAAGATCCAATGTACGCTCTTTTACTCGTTGTTCGAGTAGATTTTGAGCTTGGTGCATTCTGCGTAAATTTTTACGGCGCTCAATGCTGTAAAGTATAAAAAGTGTTAATAATAAATAGAGTGTGGCTGCCAATAGCATTATTGGCGGTAACGATTCATATAAGGGCTTCATTGGAGTAAGAATATGAACGTTCCAATTAGCATTGGGCATCAATTGGTGACGTTCAAGGTATTTTGCGTGGCCTTCAGATGATGATATTTTATATACCTGTTTAGTATCGGAATTGCCGAGCATAAAAAGAGGGCTTACACTAAGCTCACCAATGGGCCGGTTGGCATAGCGTTTTGATGAATTTAGAGCAAAACGTTTAGCCTGTGTCAGTGGTGTTAATGAATTAAATCGCCAACTATTAATGCTTGAAAGAAACACTATATTATCTGGATCGCTGATCATAAACTCATATTGGCTTGCGATGGCAATACCACTACTTTGTTGTTCAATCAAACTTATATCCACTTTTACAACCACTACACCCAATACCACGCCTCTATGATATACCGGATTAGCAAAGTAGAATCCGCGCTTATTTGATGAGGTACCAACTGCATAATATCGTCCAGACTTCCCTGATATCGCATCGATAAAGTAAGGCCTAAATGAATAATCATGATTAATAAAAGAGTTTGGTACATCCCAATTACTGGCGGCAATAGCCACGCCAAGCGCATCGGTGAGGTAAATGTCTGACGACTCAGTGACTTGCTGTAATTCAGATAAATAAGCGTTGAGCTTTTCGATTGTTTGAGGATTGCGTTGATCAAGTAACCCTTGTTCTAAGATGGGGTTTTGTGCAAGTACTGCAGGAATATTTTCGTAGTGTGAAAGGGCGTTATCAATAAAAATTACCAGTTCATTAATTTGCTTTTCAGATTGCTCAGCAATGGACGTTGTGCCTTGTTCAAGTAAATACCAATATGTAACTCTAAGGGTCAGTAATAACCCGATAATGAGCATCATGCTCATTACAACATTTCGTTTTTTGGTAGTCGAGAATGAAAGCATGCATATTCCCAATCGATAATGATTATGATGATTATTGAGCAAAGTAAAAAAACGAGCCTTAATAAATTAAGGCTCGTCTATAATACGCGAATTATCAAGTTAATAGCCGTTTAATTTGTCTATGTATTCGGGTAAAAATAGAGAAATTTGTGGAATATAGGTAATCAACATCAAGAAACCGAGTAACAACACTAACCAAGGAAGGCACGATTGAATTACCCACCCCATACTTTTTCCTGTTATCCCTGCGGTGACAAACAGATTGAGCCCTACAGGCGGTGTGAGCATGCCTATCTCCATATTGACCACCATAATGATGCCTAAGTGAATAGGATCGATACCTAACTGGGTTGCGATAGGGAACAAGATTGGCGCCATAATCAACAGAATAGCTGAAGGCTCCATAAAGTTACCCGCAGCTAATAACAGTAAGTTGACGATAATCAAAAAGCCCCATGCGGGTAATCCAAATCCGACAATCGTTTCGGCGATAATGTGCGGAATACGTTCGGTGGTTAATACATGGGCAAACAGCATGGCATTAGCAATAATGAACAGCAGCATAATACTGACTTTAGCGCCATCACGTACTACATGACGGATTTCTTTGTCGGTAGGTGTTTTAATAACGGCAAGTAACATGTGCCCTATGTTACGTAATGAGGCTCCCACTAAAGACTCTTGTTTATTTCGCCAAGCGACATTTTTAAGAGGGCCAATATCACGATAACCAAATACAGCAATAAAGTAAGCATATACACAAGCTACTGCCGCAGCTTCAGTTGGGCTTGCTACACCACCGTAAATAGAACCTAGCACAATCAGAATGAGTGCTAAACCACCCATCGCTTTAGCACTTGATATCGCTAATGCTTTAACGCCAGGAAAAGGACGTGAAGGCAGCTTTTTAATCCGAGCAACGATATAGATGGCCAGCATTAAAATACAACCCATCATTAAGCCTGGTATTAAACCGGCCATAAACATTCTAGCTGCAGACACTTCTGTCGCGGCTGCATAAACCAGCATTACAATCGATGGTGGAATTAAAATGCCTAATGTACCCGACGTAGTGATAACGCCTGCTGCAAATTTTTCTGGATAACCCGCACGCACCATACCAACAATAACAATAGAGCCAATAGCCGCTACAGTAGCTGGTGATGAACCCGATACCGCTGCAAATAGCATACAAGCCATCACTGATGCCATGGCAAGACCACCGCGGATATGACCTACGCTGTCCATCGCAAAGTCAATAATACGTCTTGCTACGCCACCAGTAGACAAAAATGCCGATGATAGAATAAAGAATGGGATTGCCAATAAAGTGTAGTGTTCTGAAGTCGACTCATACAGTTTTAAAACAATCGAAGCGAGCGAATCATTTGAAAATAACAAAATAGTCAGCATGCTTGAAAAGCCTAAAGCGATAGCAATAGGCATACCAATCATCATGCAAATAAACAAAGCAATAAATAGTGTTGCTATAGTCATTATTTCGCGTCCTTATCATTTTGTTGTTCTGATGATGTGGATAGCGCAGCTTCATCGATTAAATGCATGCTGTCTTTTGCTTCATCGGCCAGTTGGAAACCAACAGCTTTATTGCGCAAAATAGCGATAAACAATTCAATAAAACGCCAAGTGAGCATTGAAAACCCGATAATTAAAATGCTTTGAGATAACCAAATAGGAACTGCACCGTCTTCTACGTCGATGCGTAATGTTTCCCAGGCAAAATCTGGATCTAATTGATGAATAAACCATGCAGGAAAGTCGATATCTTCCATTGGAATACCAATTTGGTACATTTGGCTAAGGTAGTCCCAAGCCCCTTTTAAAAACATGCCACAGTAAACAATGCAACACAGGCACGCAAAGATAGCGACTGCTTTCTGTGGCTTACCAGATAGCTTAGATACAAAGGCATCGACACCAATATGTGCTCCTACTTTAACGCCATAAGACATACCAAATAATACAAACCAACCACAAAGAGTAAGGGTCAGTTCTTGGATCCATAAAAAACCGGTGTTAAAAAAGAAACGAGCAATAACTTCGCCAAAAACTAGCAACGTCATTAATGTAATTAATAAATTAAGGAACCCTTCTTCAAAATAACCAAATAGTCTTGAAATCACGGTCATACTCCTTGAATAAAAAAAGGTGGTACTGATGCAAGAATGCGTTCAGTACCACGTCAAGTACGGAGACTATTTAGTATTTGCTGCTTGAGCGGCATCAATCATGTCTTTACCAATTTGATCTTCAAACTTAGCCCAAACTGGTTTCATAGCGTTAACCCATTGCTGGCGTGCAGCAGGCGCTAACGTGACTAATTCAGAGCGCTTAGAATCAATAATGGCTTGTCTATCTTGATTATCTTTTTCAGCCGCAATTTTGTTACCAAGTGCGATAGCTTCGTCTAGTGATGACTTAAAAATAGCTCGTTTATCGGTGGGTAGACCTTTCCAGAAGGTATTTGAGGTCACTACCATGTAATCTAAAACGCCATGATTACTTTCTGTTATGTGACTTTGTACTTCATAGAATTTCATTGAGTAGGTATTTGACCAAGTGTTTTCTTGACCATCAATGGCGCGTGTTTGTAGCAGAGTAAACACTTCTGAAAATGGCTTTTTAACAGGAATCGCGCCAACTGCATCAAATTGAGCTGCAATCACATCAGATGCCATAATACGGAACTTTTTGCCGTTAGCATCTTTTGGTAATGCCAATGGATCGTTCGCTGAGAATTGCTTCATGCCGTTGTGAAGATAACCTAGACCAACAAGGCCTTTACGGTTCATTGCGTTTAATAATTTTTGGCCTGAATCTGATTGCTGAAAACGATCAACTGCTGCCATATCTTCAAATAAGAAAGGTAAATCGAAAATCTGTAGTTTTTTGGTAAAACGCTCAAACTTAGATAATGACGGTGCTACAAATTGCACATCGTTTAGGAGTAGTGCTGCTAGCTCGTTGTTATCCCCAAATAACTGTGAGTTAGGAAATACGTTAACAACGTATTCACCAGGTAAACGCTGCTCTATTAATTCTTTAAACTTAAGTGCCATTTGTCCTTTTGGTGTGTTTTCTGCAACAACATGCGAAAATTTAATTTCTACAGGTTCAGCAAAGACATTAAAACTCGCTGCCAGAATAGTAGCAATTGTTGCTAGTTTAGCAATTGATTTGAGTGGGCGTGTAAAGGTACTGGTGGATTTTTTCATAATAATTAACTTCCTTTTTTTAGTGTTATATTTTCCTCAAGGTGGTGACTTGTCCCAGAACAAGTACGCCATAAACGCTTTATGAGGATAGATCAAACATAGCAAGCATTAGGCCAGAATGTTAATTATTTGTAACTCAATGAAATATATTAACTTTAATTTAATAAGGAAACCGGAGAGCGATTTTATGTGTGGATTGTCACACAGTAGAAAAGGGGTAATGGGTGGAATGTCGCACATTGTCATTGATCGTGATGTGAAGAGAGTATTTATGACTAGCAGAGTAATAATAGTTTACATGGACTTAATTAAAACAAGAAAGAAATAAAAATTAGACATAAAAAAACCACCTTTCGGTGGTTAATTTATGAATGCAATATATGCATTAAATACCAAATAATTGGTGGAGCTACACGGGATCGAACCGTGGACCTCTTCACTGCCAGCGAAGCGCTCTCCCAGCTGAGCTATAGCCCCAAATTCTAGCTGACTAAAACTAAAATTTTAAAAATATGGTATCCCATAGGGGATTCGAACCCCTGTTACCGCCGTGAAAGGGCGGTGTCCTAGGCCTCTAGACGAATGGGACACATTTGATACGTTATACTCTGTATCGAGTGAATACTCATTGGTGTCTGTAGGCTAAACAC
>NZ_JBEOPN010000020.1:0-98163 GCF_040310085.1 Shewanella sp. S1-58-MNA-CIBAN-0166
CGATCCTAGCAGGACGTAGTCCGCCCTAGCAGCGAAGCGATCCTAGCAGGACGTAGTCCGCCCTAGCAGCGAAGCGACGCTAGTCTTTTTTGCTTAGCGCAACAATAACAACGGGATGTGGCTTTTACTGATCATCCGTGTCGTGTTACTACCAACAAAAAACTCACGAATACGTGAATGACCATAAGCACCCATTACCATTAAATCAATTTGGTGTGCTAGCTGGTAAGCCTCTAGAGCCGTTTGCACCTCGCCCTGACAAACCGCAGTTGTTACCTCAAAACCAGCCTCGGTAAGAGAGTCTGCAACTGAAGTCAATTCGGTCAGCGCTTGAGACTGATTGTCAGACACCATCACTAAATGGCATGCGAGCCCTTTAAGTAGTGGGCTGCTTATCACTCGTTCAAGCACGGTTTTCGAAGTAGCACTGCCGTCATAAGCAATCATAAAACGGCTTGGCATTGTAAAATCAGCCATCACCACTAAAATCGGCTGTTTAAGCGTGCGTATAACACTTTCTAAATGACTGCCAATCGCTTGCGCTTGATCTTGATGTTGCTCACCTTGACGACCAATAACCACCAGTCTGGCATCAGCTTCCTGCTCAAGTAGCGTTTCAACTAAATCGCCATGGCGCTGCAGTGTTTGCACAGTCACAGAAGGTTGCGCCGCCACAATGCTCGTTTGCGCATCTTGTAGCATATATTTACCTTGTTCGAGCGCGAGTTTGCTCATGCGCCCTTCAAGTTCAACCATTTCAGCAAGCAGATGCTCTCGGCTTCCAAGGCCAATATTTCCCGACAGATTTAACTCTGTAGGATAGGCAGACTTATCCAATACATGTAGTAAAGTCACTGGGGCATTCAACTGCATAGCCGCCCACCCACTAGCATCAGATACCGCGCGTGTTGCTTTTGAACCGTCGATACAGGCAATCACATTTGTCATCATTATTATCCTTTTATGGTGTGGCTATGGGCTTAGTGACCTGACATCATTTTTTCAACGTCTTCGGGTTTATCATGCACACCAAATTTATCCACAATGGTAGCGCTGGCTTCGTTAAGACCAATTAACTCAACTTCAGTGCCCTCGCGGCGGAATTTAATCACCACTTTATCGAGCGCCGATACCGCAGTAATATCCCAAAAATGTGCCAAAGATAAATCAATAGTCACCTTATCAACCACTTCTCTGAAATCAAATGAGTTGCTGAACTTATCTGCTGAGGCAAAAAAGACTTGGCCAATAATTTGATAATGACGGCCAGTGTCTGCTGAAGTGTCGGTGTTTTTAACCACCATAAAACGGCCCACTTTATTGGCAAAAAATAACGAGGCAAGTAACACACCTACAAATACCCCAATCGCTAAATTATGGGTAGCGACAACCACAACAACTGTGGCAACCATCACAAGATTGGTCGATAAAGGATGATGTTTAAGATTACGAATAGAATCCCAAGAGAAGGTTCCAATAGACACCATGATCATCACGGCAACGAGTGCAGCCATAGGGATCATTTTTAACCAATCACCTAAAAACACGATCAAGATTAGCAAAAACAAACCGGCAGAGAATGTCGACAAACGCCCACGCCCGCCTGATTTAACGTTGATAATTGATTGACCAATCATGGCACAACCTGCCATGCCGCCCAATAAACCAGCACCGATATTCGCAATACCTTGGCCTTTACATTCGCGGTTTTTATCGCTTGGCGTATCGGTTAAATCATCAACAATGGTTGCTGTCATCATCGATTCCAATAAACCCACAACAGCAAGACCAGCAGAGTAAGGGAAGATAATCATTAACGTTTCAAGGGTTAATGGCACTTCTGGCCAAAGGAAGATTGGTAACGTATCAGGAAGTTGTCCCATATCGCCTACGGTACGGATATCTAATCCCATGTAAACCGCAAAAATGGTTAAGCCGACAATACAGATCAAAGGTGACGGCAACGATTTACCAATAACTGGGATGAGTGGGAATAAGTAAATAATACCCAGTCCAGCGGCGGTCATAGCGTATACATGCCATGTCACATCAGTGAGCTCTGGCAACTGCGCCATAAAGATCAAAATGGCGAGTGCGTTCACAAAGCCGGTCACCACCGAACGCGAGACAAAACGCATCAAACTACCAAGCTTTAAGTAACCTGCTGCAATTTGAAATATGCCGGTCAATAACGTTGCTGCTAATAAATACTCAAGACCATGCTCTTTAACTAAGGTCACCATCAATAGCGCCATAGCACCAGTGGCCGCAGAGATCATTCCAGGACGTCCACCCGTAAACGCGATAACCACAGCGATACAGAATGAAGCGTACAAACCCACTTTTGGATCAACCCCAGCAATAATAGAAAAGGCAATCGCCTCAGGAATTAACGCTAGCGCGACGACTATACCTGCTAACAGATCTCCACGGATGTTGGAAAACCATTCTTTTTTCATGTTTTGTATCATGTATTTTACTCTGTTTTAATGTTAGCCAATATGCCAATAACATATGTTAACGCCTGAAATATCAGCGTGCGTCAGCGGTGAAATTAACTCATTAATGCGACAAAATGATATTGGATAGTGATATACAACAAAAACTACCAACATGGCAGCAATTACGGACGGATCTTAACGATCCAAATAGGGAGGAAAAACTAATGCGGCTTAATATTCATTATGGAAAAACGACCTCGGCAATATGTGTAAATTAGGCTTAAAATTTATTAAACGCGCAGTGCATAAAAATGCAGCGGCAAGTATAAAGGGTTGCATAAGTAAAATCAAAGCGTTTAAACAGTAACGCCGCGGACACGTTTACTGGTTTAGAGCCTTGTCAGAGCAGTTAAAGTGGATACAACACTCAGCTATCCCCTTTTAATGCTCACACTCTAATCCCTATACAAACACCCCAGTAAACTTGCCATTTTGCACAATTATCGGTAGTTTTACTGCATTGAACGACGTAAAAATAATAACAAAGGATTACGGATGGGAAACATACTTTGGGTGGCCTCTTACCCTAAATCGGGTAACACTTGGGTACGCGCATTTTTAGAAAACTATATTCAAAATCAAGATCAACCGATTGATATTAATACCATGCACACCATTTCGACGGCAGAGTCGGCCGCGCATCGTTACCTGCATTATTTACCAAAAGACAAAGCTGCCACCACCGAGCTGACGTTAGAAGAGGTGAGTGTATTGCGGCCACAGGTTCAGGCTGATATTGCGCATCAAGCTAATGGCACCACATTTGTAAAAACCCACAACTACCTAGGCGAATACAACGGTCATCCACTGCATAATTCCTCAGTCACATCTGGGGCAATTTATGTGGTTCGTAACCCGCTAGATGTGGCAATCTCAATGGCCAATTACTTTGGTTACAGCATCGATGAAGCCATAGCTTATATGGCAGAAGAAATGACTGGCACGCCAAATGAAGCACCGCATGTGCCACAAATTATTACCTCTTGGTCTATGCATGTGTCTAGCTGGACTGCCGATGATGCCTCAAAGCTGATTTTACGCTATGAGGATATGCTAGATGATCCTAAAAAGATCTTCCGTAAAGTAGAATCCTTTTTAGGTTTGAAAAAAGATCCTGTCCGCCTGAAAAATGCCATTAAGCACTCCTCTTTTGCTCAATTGAAAGCCCAAGAAACTAAACTCGGCTTTGTTGAAAAACATGAAAATGCTAATGCCTTCTTTAGAAATGGTGGCAAGCATCAGTGGAAAACCAAACTGACACCAGAACAAGTACAAAAAATTGTTGATACCCATTACGAACAAATGAAGCGATTTAAGTATTTACCAGCAGGTATGTAATGCCAAGTAAAAGGCATTAAATCCTGACTCAGATTACTCATAAAAAAACGTCCTATCGCATTAGCCATAGGACGTTTTTATTGGATATCACTTTCAGTTTGTAAGCATATTAGCTGCGTTTACGGTAAGCCATAACCAGCAACACAATACCCGCGAATAGAAACGGTAAACTTAACCACTGGCCGGCACTGAGCATTGACTCATGATATGCCGCCTGGCTGACTTTCACGCTTTCAATCGCGATACGCGCAGTAAAGACCAATACCAAAAACAAACCAAAGATAGCGCCGTGTTTTTGCTTCATATTGGTGTATTTATAAATGGCGAATAAGCCGATAAATATTAATAAATAGGCAAACGATTCATACAACTGCGCAGGATGGCGCGGCAACATATCAATACGTTTAAAAATAATGCCCCATGGCTGATTAGTGGGTTCGCCCAAAATTTCTGAATTAGCAAAGTTCGCCATACGCACAAAAAAGCCAAATATGGCTGTCGCAATAGCTAAACGATCGAGTAAAAACAAAAACGGTAACTTCACTTTACGTTGGTAAAAATACAGACCCAATATCGCTCCTAACCCGCCGCCATGGCTAGCAAGGCCGCCTTCCCAAATCGCAAATATCTTCAGCGGATGAGCAAAGTAATACCCAGGGTCATAAAAAATACAATGAGCTAAACGAGCCCCAACAATAATGCCAATAACGCAATACACTAATAGGTTATCAAGAGACTCAACATCTAAGCCTTCTTTTTTGTAAAAGTGCTTCATCACCTGAAAACCAGTGGCTATAGCCAACGCAAAAAGCGCGCCGTACCAATGTACGGTTAATCCCATAAACGAGACTAATATAGGATCAAAATCCCAAACGATGTGTTCCAAGTTACCTACTCCAGATTGATATGGTGTTTTGTCGCGTTATGCTAAAACAACTTTACGACAGATGATACATAGATACTTAAGCGAAGAGAAAGTTTCATTAACTAATCAACATTGAAGCGCTAAATAAGGTAACATTTAGCGTTATTTACTGCTGATAAACTGCATTGTTAGAGTTAACCAAATGATGGCCGATAAAACCGAATACCATATTGATATTACCGAGCACAGTACTGACGCTATTGAGCTTTTGGCGCAAGCCAGTAGCCTGAGCAAGCAAGTATTGAAAGATGCTATGCAAAAAGGTGCTATCTGGCACAGCCATGGTAAACAAACTAATCGTATTCGCCGTGCAAAAAAGCCTTTGCAACCTGGTGACAAACTGCATCTCTATTACAATCAATACATTTTAGACGAACAAGTCACACCGGCAGAGTTATTGTTTGATGAAGGCGACTACAGCATTTGGTACAAGCCCTATGGTATGCGTTGCCAGGGCTCAAAGTGGAGCGATCACACCACCATTAATCGCTACGCTGAATTAAATATGCAGCCGCAGCGCAATGCCTTTATTATTCATCGTCTAGATCGTGCTGCTACCGGTTTATTAGTATTGGGACACAGTAAAAAAGCCGCTGCCGCTATTGCTAAGCTGTTTGAAACTCGCGAATTGGAAAAGTACTATCAAGTGATTGTTGAAGGTGAGTTTCCGAGCAATCCCGTTACCATTAATACTCCAGTCGATAATAAGCCAGCACTATCCCACGCCACCTTACTGACCTACAACTCAGAACTGAATCAATCCAAAGTACAGGTGAAAATAGACACCGGCCGTAAACATCAAATTAGGATTCATATGGCTAGCTTAGGCCACCCGGTTGTAGGCGATCGTTTGCATGGCAATGGCAACGAGCACTCGCCCGACCTTGCACTGACATCGTGTTTTTTCCGTTTTGTTTGCCCATTAAGCAACACGCTAAAAACCTTTGAACTGCCAGAGCATTACCGACCAGCATTTATCACCAATTAAGCTATTAGGCAATCAAGCAATTATTGTGCTTATTGTGCTTATTGTGCTTACACATAACACACAATATTGTTCATCAACATCAATGGAATAACATACTATGCGTCATATCATCGCGTTACTTTGTCTTACTCTTAGCCCTATGGGCATCGCCGCCAGTTTACAACTGCCAAACAGAGCCGAAACGGTATTAGTTAATGGTAAAGCCTCACAACAGCAATCTAGTGTAAAACTGGACTTAAGCATGCCCGATAACATGCAACAAATCGCTTTTCGCTATCAAGCCCGTTACCGAGATAATGGCAGCCAAAATAATTTTATTTCTGATGTTGTTATTTTGCGTTTTCAGGCCAGCGAGCAAAACTATCAACTCACATTGCCGACCATTAACTCTGCCTCACGCGCAAATCAATTTAATGATCAACCCACTATAACGTTAACCGACAATACGGGTAAAAGCATTGTATTTACTCAAGATAAACTGATGAAATCAGGCTTACAAATTGGCCGTGATTTTGCTCAAGAAATCGCGCAATATAATGGGTCTGGTGCCATAGCTGCAATTGCATCAGCTAAACGTATCACCTCAAAAACAACTACTGTTGCACCAGTAGTACCAATAGCAATTATGCCAGTCGCAATTGTACCAGTCGCAAAAATGACTGAGGTTACAGCAAGTAACAATACCGCCGACACTCAGGTTAATAAAACTGAAGATATCACCCAAGCAGAAATCAGTAGAATGCTCGATTATTGGTATCAAAAAGCCAATCCTAATACCCAAGCAGAGTTTAAAGCCAAAATAAATTGATCATGATGGGTATTATCGAACGAAAGTAAAACCTAGAGTTTGAACTTGAATAGCTCGACACTCATTCTTTTGAGACTAATGATTTCGAGGCTCACTCTTTTGAGACGAACTCGTTCAAGAGCAAATGTTTTACGATTAAATGTTTGAGATGAATTGTTTGAGATGAATTGTTTACGGCAAATGTTTACGGCGATCTCTTTATAGCTAACCTTTTATAGCAAACTCTTTGTAGAAAATTATTGGCTGTGAAATGCTTATTTCTAAATGTTGGCTGCGAAATGCTTGCTGCGTATTGCTTGCTGACAATGGTCATTAAGCTAACAATCTCATCGGCCAGTTAACGGCAAATAGACGTTAGCGTTGGGCACAAATATCAGCAAAGGTGGCTTTCAATAACCGTTGTAAATCAGTAGGGCTTAGCGAGATATCTACGCCTCTTTTGCCGGCGCTAATGTAGATACGTTGATGCTGCTGTGCAGAAATATCGATGACTGTCGGCAAAGGTTTTTTTTGCCCTAATGGGCTCACTCCACCCAGTACATAACCGCTAGAACGCTCAACGACTAACGCCTCTGCCATGCGGGCTTTTTTTGCACCTGCGGCTTTCGCGATTAACTTCATACTCAACATAGATGACACTGGCACAACCCCAACCACCAGCGCTTGATTATCTAAACTCACCACCAAGGTTTTAAACACTTGTTCCGTTGGCACGCCCAGTTTTTGCGCTGCTTCTAAACCATAAGATTCACTATTAGTATCATGGTGGTATTCATGTACTTCAAAATCTATTTTATGCTTTTTTGCTATCTCAATTGCTGGGGTCATATACGCTCATTTATGGATTAGCCACCAAGACTCTACTCGGTTGATAAAAATGCAGATATCGCAGACAAACATAACTGACAACCACGGTAGCGACAAGCAATTCAAACTCAGCTAATGCATTAATTTGCTGTACATATTCCGCAGCCATGCCAACACTTTCCATCCAAACAGACATCTTAAATAATGCCGTTGCCCCAATCACCATCGGAAACGTAAACGCGGCATAACCAGGACTAAAAGGTAAACGCATCAGTTTGAAAAAACACAAATAGATAATTGCAGTCATTAACACTCCAATACCAAATAATAATCCAACAATGACCGGCGATGGTTGTTCAATTACGGTTAAATAACCCGCCAAAGATAAACTGGCTGGCGCCGCTAAAATCGCTAAGGTTGGTTTGGCTGCATCAGGGATTTGTTCTGTAAATATAAGACGATAAATCATCATCGGTAACATTATGGCATAACTTAACATGCCAAAAATCAGCGCGGCATGAGCAACCCACGCGAGATGAATATTGCCTGAAAACGACACATCTGCCACCACAATACCAATAGGAGGAATAAACCAACTCGGCACCATATGATGCAGAGAAAATTGCTTACTGCGATGATAAATAAACCCGACCAAAAAACCGATGTGTAGCAAAACGGCAAATGACCATAATAAATCACCTGCGAGTGCCGAGGCATAACCCAGCGAATTCGACACCACCATTAACGCCATTGCAAAAGTAGGTACCACGCTACCAACGACTGGATGAGCGAGATCTTGACGTAATAAATGTGAATGTAATAAAAATTTAGCACTTAAAATCAGTAATAATACACTTGCGATTACAGCCCCTGCCCACTGACTATAATGATGGAAATCAACTAGGAGTTCCCAACTCCAACCTAAACTTGCAATACCCAACGCTAATCCAGCCATAGGGGTTGGAACAGTCGTTAGTGTTTGTTTTACTGCTCGAATCATTACAACCTCAAAACAACCCATCAGAGAATAAGCTTATATTACGCTTGCACTTTGTTTATATATATCCAATTATATGAAACATACGTTCAGAAAATATGAACGAAATATCGATCATAACAATAACGATGAAGATAAAACCGTTCACATTAACTTTATAACCATCAAACTAATGCTATTTCAAACTCACTCTATATCAAACTAAGCGGCGCTATGCACATTTCATTAAAGCAGCTCAACGTGTTTACCAGTGTTACCCAACATAAAACCTTAACAGCTGCAGCCGAGGCGCTGTATTTGTCTAAAGCCGCGGTGAGCATGGCACTGGCTGAACTCGAAAAACAACTGGGTCACCCGCTATTTGATCGGGTCAATAATCGCTTGGTGCTTAATCAAGAAGGACACAAGCTATTACCACTGGCCGACGAGCTGCTTAGTAGAGCAAATAATATCAGTCAATTGTTTGATGCAGACCACGCTTTTACGGGTCAATTGAAAATAGGTGCCAGTGACACCTTAGGTAATCATGTTGTACCCGGGTTATTGAGCCATTTTCGTCAGCAACATCAACATTTTTCACAAAGCGTGGTGATTTCCAATTCACGTCTAATCTGCCAAAAACTACTGGATTACGAGTTAGACATTGGCTTGATTGAGGGTAAAAGTCATCACCCAGAACTCATCGCCAGTCAGTTTAGCCATGATGAAATGTGTATTATCGCTGCGCCTCATTTACCCATAAGTCTGCAGGCACAATGGACGTTTAATGATTTAGAACAAAGTGAGTGGATATTACGTGAAGCAGGTTCTGGCTCGAGAGAGTTTTTTTTGCGTACTATTGCGCCGCAAATAGAGGCGTGGCATGAAGTGTTTGAACTGAATACCACTGAAGCATTAATTAACAGTGTCGCCGCCGGACTTGGCTTAGGATGTTTATCTGCTTTGGCGGCACAATATGCGATTAATGATGGCCGTGTAACTCAGCTCGACTCCCCAATTAAGGGGAATCATATTAATATGCAGCGACCGTTTTGGTTGGTGGTTCACAAAGATAAATATCACAGCCCGCTGTTGAAAAGCTTTATTGAGTTTTGTCATCAATGGGATAATTCATAAAGCGATTCTTGGTTGAGTATGGCCTTCGGCCACTAACGTCGTGACGCTTCACCATACCTATTTTTCAAACTTCGTTTGAGTTAAGATCGCAAGGTTCCACCCTGCACAGGCTAATACATTATGGCCTGCGGCCACCAACGTCGTGGCGCTTCACCCACACCAGACCAAGAGGAAATCAACGGCTATTCCCTCTTGGAACTCCCAGCCGCCCCGCAACATTTTCGCTATTTACAAAACAAGAGCTGCGAAAAGTCGCCATGGGGATTGATCCAGCTTTTAACTTCATCTGTAACCATCTTCGGCCTTATTCGAAAATGCTAACGCTTCCGATGGTACATCCTGTACCGCGAAAGCTAGCCTGACGTCCTGTCAGGCTCACGCTATTTTCTTCAACGGCCTCAAGCTCAGAGTTGAATTTAGACATTTTCAATCAAGACTTCTAAGTAATTTATGGACAGAAATGAGCTAGAGCTAAACCTCCATGATAATATTAGGTTGCGTTTAAGTATAAAATTTAAGCACTTAAAATATGTTGTCACGGTTGAATTAACTGAGCCAATTTAGGTGCTAGATGAATATCGATACGGGTGTCTTTACTCTTTTTTAAGGTTTAGATAAAAGCATATCTGCCTCATTTGTCTATAAATAAACTGGTGTAACCTGATTACTTAGAGTAATACTAGATGATTTAGGCCTTTGGAATAAACTAAAGAGACCTATTGTGAGATCTACATCAAATGACTGATTTAATGTGATATATGCAAAGTGCAAAACCAATACGCATTATTCAAAATTAGAAAGTAATCGCTAGTTTTTGCTTAGCGATTTGAAGATATTTTATTAGCTAAATACAAGGACACCCCAATGGGACCAGACGGACTAGGAAACACAATGGCTATAATAATTACTATTTTAATAGTCTCCATACTTATTATTTTAGCGTGGCTATCAAATCGGAAACGCAAGAAAATTGAGGTTAAGCTTGAAAAAATTACATCAAAACTAAATGCTGCATTGAAACAAGTAGAAGAGCTTAATGAGAAATACAGTCCCATCATTGATATGGAGTTGCACCTACAGCAAATACTTAATGAAACAAACGAAATATCTGAATCCAATATCTCTCAATCAAAAGATGTTTTAAAAAAGGCAGAGGCAAAAGCCAGAGAACTTTCCATTTCAAGTCATTCAAAAGCAGAAAAGCTAATCACCGACGCCGAGCTAGAGTCCGTCAACATCAAAGGAGAATCCAAAGAACTAAATGCTAAAGCAAATCAAAAGCTAAAAGATATTAACGAAAAAGTCGTTACCCTGACAAACGAAGCGCATGAAGAAGCAAATCGAATTATTGAGTTAGCAAAAGTTCAGGCGCAAGAAGTAGCTGGTGATGCATATGATGCCAAGTTAAAAGCAGACTCATACGAAGCTGCAATTCGTGCGATGAAAAATACAATTGAAGGATACAAGGACGATTATATTATCCCCAACCATTCAGTATTAGATGACTTGGCGGAAGAGTTCAGTTTTAAAGATGCGGGAGAACAGTTAAAGCAAGCCCGTAAGCGTGTAAAAGACATGGTTAAGCAAGGGTATGCCGGTGAATGCGACTATGTAGAAATACACAGAAAAACTTACGCAATTCACTTCGCTGTGGATGCATTCAATGGGAAAGTTGACTCAGCATTAGCAAAAGTTAAGCATGATAACTTCGGTAAAATCAAACAAGAAATCATCGATGCCTTTGCATTGGTAAACTACAACGGGGCACCTTTCAGGAACGCTAGAATTAATCAGAGCTTCCTAGATGCTCGACAAGAAGAACTCAAATGGGCAGTTTCTACACATGAATTACGCCAAATTGAATTAGCAGAACAGCGCGAGATAAAGCAACAGATACGTGAAGAAGAAAAAGCCCGAAAAGAGATAGAGAAGGCAATTAAAGAGGCTGAGAAAGAAGAACGCTTGATCCAAAAAGCCCTAGAAAATGCTAGGGCCGAGTTAGCCAATGCCAATGAAGAGCAACGCATGGAGTTTGAAGCTCAGTTAGCTGAATTAGAAGGCAAGCTAAAAGAAGCAGAAGAAAGAGGACAACGAGCACTCTCCATGGCACAACAGACACGACGTGGGCATGTTTACGTAATAAGTAACGTCGGTAGTTTTGGTGAGAATGTATTTAAAATTGGTATGACTAGACGATTAGAGCCCTTGGATCGAGTAAAAGAACTTGGTGATGCCTCTGTACCATTTTCTTTCGATGTTCATGCGATGATATACAGTGAAGATGCACCAATACTAGAGAAAGAACTACATAGACGCTTTAATCGCGAGTCTATAAATAAAGTGAATCCGAGAAAAGAATTTTTCCGAACATCACTAGCTGAAATTAAACAAATGGTAGTTAACCAAGGCATTACTGATGTTCATTGGACAATGAAAGCAGAAGCAGCTGAATATAGAGAGTCACTTGCTATTGAAGCAGCACAACAAGAAGAAAATGTAGCTTAATGAATAAACAGGCCGCAGCTAATCAAAATAAATTCTAAATTAATGCATTACTAAAATGTTGGTAGCTACCAAAAACCTTTCTTGTAAAACAACCCGTGTAGATGCGGCTGCGAGCTTCGATTTCAGGGATGAAATCGCAAAGCCGACAGGGAAGTGATAGATAATCATGAAGGAGTAATCTTTAAACACACAACCCAACAATAACTCAACCTGAGACTTATATGTGATAAGTCTTCATTTGAAGCCAACAAACTTTGGGGCAAAAATGTGTTAGCGATGATCGTGCAGGCATACGCTTGAACAGAATTCCGCTTCGAGACGTTGAACATTCGCAAACCATGAAATAACTTAGCTCTTCATGTAATTAATCTAAAATCAGTAATCATTTAAAGGCCAAACCACACCTTTCTCAAATGATAGCATGTCCGTATCTAAACAAGGCACATCTAGCTCGTATGGAATCGCTCCCAAATACCCATTGGAGAACCTCCTAACCATATAGCCACTCAGATCTTTCTCGTAATAAGTAGGTATACACTGGGGCCATACACCACATAACAGCATTAAGTTTAACGACAAGTAGTGCCTGTCATAATTTGCACTTTCATATGAAATGGAAAGAGAAAGAGCGTTACCGTACTTGACCTGAATTTGTACTAGTTGACCATTCATCTTCAAACGAAAGTTCCCAAGTAAAAATATCAGACAGAAAACAAAATCACGGAAGCGTAGTTCGTTTCTAGACTCGATCTCATGCTCAATCCCACCCTGCGCAAAGATGGCACATAAACTAGCTTTCACTTCATCAAGAACGCCAATCCCGCTACTTCTTTGCTTCGGTAGCTCAGCTCCATCAAAAGTTTCAAGCGTATTATCATCAAAAAAATCAATGGTCTCTTGGAATGCTCTGATCACTAGACCACGGTTTTTTTCATCTGGATGTGCTAAAAAATCACCAAGCTCACGGAAGATACTTCCTACAGGTGTGTAATCTCTAGCTAATACGATAAACATAGCAGCATCATCTTGATCAAAAGACCTACTGATGAATTTTTCATAAAAGCGCTCAATATGATGATGTGTGTATTTATTCATTTCAGCCACTAGTCTAACAGATGTTTTTACAGTCTATATTGATACTCTATATGGATTAGATAAACTAGGTCAACTAAGGATTGGTAAAGCGAGATGACTATCGTTCCAAACTCGTTTTGGGGCAAAAACGAGTTGGTTTTTGACTTAAAAATATCTAAATTCAACTCTGAACTTGAGGCCGTTGAAGAAAATGGCGTGAGCCCAGACATGGATGTCTGGCTAGCTTTGGAGGGGAAGGGACGCCCCATCTGAAGCGTTAGCATTTTCAAATAAGGCCGAAGAACACTCAGACGAAGTTAAAAGCTGGATCAGACCACGTCGCGAAATTATCGCTTTTCAGATAATTTTGATGTGGCGGCTGGGTGATCCAAGAGGGAATAGCCGTTGGTTTCCTTTTGGTCTGGTGTGGGCGAAGCGCCACGACGTTAGTGGCCGCAGGCCATATCTTAAATACACTTTTATCCAAAAACGTTTTAAAACAGACTCAAATTACATAACCTGTAACTGATAACCCAGTATGATTTTTGAATAAAATGCGCTCAAATATTACCGAGTAACGGCTATGGCCTAATACAAATTCAACCATTGTTTGCCTAATCGATATAACCACCTATGCACCGGATAAAGCATAAAAAAAACAGGCCATTTTGGCCTGTTTCGATTAATCACCCACCAAATATCACTTAGTAAGCAACGCTAATACGTTGATTAATATGCTTAGCATTTTCGGCTTCATCAAGCATGGCTTTGGCATAATCCACTACTGATACTCGGCTTTGGCCTAGTGCATCGGTAAAAAATTCGTTGCTGCCTATACGGTATGGGCCTTCTGACTCACCAGGGAAAATAATCGCTGCGGGGCTAACGTAAGTCCACTCGATAGCAGAATCTGTATCACGGAACACAGCTAGTGCTTCACCTTGGGCGATGGCTTCAGCTTTATAATCTGCAGGAAACTCTGGTGTTGACACTAACGTCACGCCTGGTGCGACTTCTAAGCTACCTGCACCGCCAACCCATAACAAACGCGGCGTGCCAGCTTTAGGCAAGTGTTGCAATAATTGCTTAGCGGTTTGAGAAACTACTTGATGGTTTTGTGCGGTGCGGCCACCGATTGACGCTATAACAACATCAACATCGGCAAATGCGCTAGCGATGGCATCGCTTGTCATCGTGGTTAAATCAAGCGTACGTACGGCCACATCTTGAGTGACTTTGCTGGCGTCGCGCACTACGGCAACCACTTCATGGCCTCGGCTTATCGCTTGTTGCATGATAGTGCCACCAATCCAACCTGTTGCGCCTAATACTGCTAATTTCATTTTGTGTCTCGCTCTATTAATTATCAATGGAGCTAGTTTAGTGGGTAATCTTTTAGAGATAAATATCGATAATTGCGCTTAATTGTTTCATTTAAAGATACAAAGTAAGATGTAAAATCATTACGTAATTGTGTCCTTAAAAGCAATCTAAACCGCAGGCTAGTGCGTATCTAATGGCTCATTCATCATGAGATTTTGGCGCCATGCCCGACACAATCAAACAAGCTATTAATATTGTCTGGTTTAAACGCGACTTGCGCTTGTCTGATCATCAACCGCTCGTCGATGCGTTTAACCACAATTTACCCTGCTTGTTCATTTACACCTTTGAGCCATTTATGCTGGCTGACTCGCATTATAATGAACGCCATTGGCGCTTTGTGTGGCAGTCGCTGCAAGATATGAATCAACAACTGCTCCGATTTAACGGACAGGTGTATATGTTCAGTATGCCGATGATTGACTTACTAGATGAGATATCCCAAACATTCGAAATTAAAAATATTTATAGTCATCAAGAGATAGGTTTACACAACAGCTTTGAACGCGATAAAACGGTTGCTCGCTGGTGTAATCAACAGCAAGTTAATTGGCAGCAGTCGCCTACTGGAGCTGTAGTTCGTGGCCGAAAAAATCGTCAGGCATGGGATCAACACTGGCAACAAGTAATGAACAGCCCTATTGCCATCCCCAACTGGCAACAATGTCAGTTACAAAAACTCGATAACTATCAAGAGCCGACTCTTGATCATGCCATCATTACACACCATGGTCAGTTTCAGATAGGTGGCCCCAAAGCAGCCAGAACAATACTGAGCAGTTTTTTAACCCATCGGGGTAAAGACTATCAACGCAGCATTTCAAGCCCGAGCTTAAGTCGGACTCATTGTTCACGCTTATCGCCTTATTTAGCATGGGGAAACATCAGTCTAAAGCAGGTATATCAAGCGACATTAACACGTTATAACGAGGTGCAAACCAGCAATAAAGCGTGGAGAAAACCGTTATTGGCGATGATGTCTCGTTTACATTGGCATTGCCATTTTATGCAAAAATTTGAAAGCCAATGCAGCATGGAATTTACCCCGGTTAACCCTGGGTATGTTGATTATCCCTACCGTACCGACGACAAAGTGCAGCAAGATATTCAACGCTGGGCTGACGGCCAAACGGGGATCCCTATTATCGATGCCTGTATGCGTTGTTTAAAAAAAACCGGCTATATCAACTTTAGAATGCGCGCCATGCTAGTCAGCTTTGTGACTCACCATCTCAATATTGCCTGGCAGCATGCCAGCTTACCGCTAGCCAATTATTTTCTCGATTTCGAACCCGGGATCCATTATCCGCAACTGCAAATGCAAGCCTCGGTCACAGGTATTAACACCATAAGGTTATATAACCCCGTAAAGCAGTCACAGGACCAAGACCCACGCGGTGAGTTTATTCGATTGTGGTGCCCAGAGCTCACCAATTTACCCAATGAGTATATTCATCAACCTTGGCAACAACCGCCTATGGAAGCGATTTTTAACGACATTATCTTAGGTCGTGACTATCCAGAGCCAATGATTGATTTAACTCAAGCATCACAAACTGCCCGCGATCGTTTATGGTCGTATCGCGAACAACCTCAAGTTAAACAGCATATTGTTGCGGTATTAACCCGTCATGTACGCCCAAAGCCCAAACAGAAGAAGGCTCGCCATGACACATAAAAAACCACATTTAGCCCATAAAATCTGTTTGGTATGCCAACGCCCTTTTGCATGGCGTAAAAAATGGGCCAAAGATTGGGACAACGTTAAATATTGTTCTGAACGCTGTCGCCGACATAAATCTGAATAAAGGTAATCACCATGACGACGCTTTACACCCATGTTTCACCAACATTATTGCCGCAAACCAGCACATTGAGACTCATTTTGGGCGATCAACTTAATGCGTCACACTCCTGGTTTAAACAAGTCGATCCTAATGTGGTGTATTTGATTGCCGAGTTGGGACAAGAAGCAAACTACGTCACTCATCATGTGCAAAAGGTCTGCGCCTTTTTTGCCTCTATGGCGCAATTTGCACAGGCCTTAGCCAAGAGTGGTCATCAAGTGATGTACCTAACATTAGATGACACCCAGCACTATGCAGATCTCCCTGCATTACTTGAAAATATCACCACAACCCAGCAACTGACGATATTTGAATATCAACAGCCTGATGAATATCGCTTAGCGCAACAATTGAGTGAACTCGCACTGCCAAAGGTGAGTAAAAACAGCTATGACACAGAACATTTCTTACTGCCATTTGCCGATATTCAGCGCGAATTCACACCGAATAAACATGTGAAAATGGAGTTTTTTTATCGACGCATGCGCAAACGCTTTAATGTATTAATGCAAGAGGGTGAACCATTAGGTGGCCAGTGGAATTTTGACCAGCAAAACCGTGCGAGCTTTAAAAAGAATGACCTTGCTGATGTTCCTGCGCCCTTGGTATTTGCTAACGATGTCAGTGATATTTTAGCCCGCCTTAAGCGCCATAACATTAACACCATAGGTAAGGCAGAAAGCCAATTATTATGGCCAGTAAATCGACGCCAATCGCGTGAGTTACTCGACTTTTTTTGCCAGCATTTATTGATCCGCTTTGGTCATTTCCAAGATGCGATGACCGAAAATAGCCGTGCGGATTGGAGCTTATATCATTCAAGGCTATCGTTTGCGCTTAACGCTAAAATTATTTCCCCCAGTGAAGTGATTAATAAAGTCATCGCGCATTGGCAAGCGCATCAACATGATATTTCACTGGCTCAAGTTGAAGGTTTTGTTAGGCAAATACTTGGCTGGCGTGAATATGTCCGCGGTATTTATTGGTGCAATATGCCCAACTACGCCACTAAAAATGCCTTACAAGCACAGCGACCGCTGCCAGGGTATTTTTGGACCGCCAACACCAAGATGAATTGCATGCACCACGCCATAAAACAGTCGCTCGATTATGCCTATGCCCACCATATTCAAAGATTGATGGTGACTGGCTGCTTTAGTTTACTCGCGGGTATCAATCCAGATGAAGTCGACCACTGGTATTTAGGCATTTACATTGATGCCATCGAATGGGTCGAAATGCCCAATACGCGCGGGATGACTCAATTTGCTGACGGCGGAATTGTGGCCACAAAACCTTATGCCGCCAGCGGTAACTATTTGAACAAAATGAGCGACTATTGCAAAAGCTGCCATTACAATGTCAAACTCAAGACAGAACATAACGCCTGCCCATTCAACAGTTTATATTGGCATTTCATTCAGCGCCATCAAGACCAATTTAAACGTAACCCTCGCATGGCAATGGTATATAAAAACTGGCAAAAAATGGATGTGCACACGCAACAGGCCATTATTAACAAAGCCGATAGCCTATTGGAAAATATAGAAAACTTATAACCTTTAGCTGTCGCGACAGGATGATTTTATGGACAAAATATCTGCTATACGCAGCTTTGTTGAAGTGGCCAGTTGTGGCAGCTTTACCCAAGCGGCCGAGCAACTTGGGTTAAGCCGTTTACAAGTGTCGCGCCATATCAAAGAAGTTGAACAATGGTTAGCGTTGCGATTATTACATCGCACTACTCGCCGAGTTAGCCTCACCCTACAGGGCGAAGAAGCGCTTAATTACTGCCAACGGATTTTAAGTGAAGTGACGGCGATGGAAAGTCGCGCCAACAGCCATAATAATGAACTGGTTGGCAGTATCCGTATCGCCTCGCCTATTGGCCTTGGGCAACACAAACTGTATGACGTAGTTGAGGCTTTTTGCCAGCAACATCCTCAAGTTAATATTCAGCTGTTACTGTCGGATAATGTCTCGCAATTGGTGAATGACAGAGTCGATATTGCGCTGCGTTATACCCACCAGCCTGATGAAAGCTTAATCGTCAGACGCTTAATGCATATCGACAATGTGGTTTGCGCATCCCCTGACTATCTCGCCAAACATTTGACCATATTGTCAGCTAATGACTTATTACAACACAACTGTTTACGCCACTCGAGCCAACCACGTTGGGAGATAATCGATGAGACCCGAACCTGTTTACTTGATGTGAGCGGTAATTTACAGGCCAATGACATGGGTGTATTAATCAATGCGGCATTACGCGGCAATGGTATTGTGTGCTTGCCGACCGATTTAGCTAATCACTATCTTGAACAAGGTGAATTGCTTGAAGTGCTGCCCAACACCACTGCGCCGGGTAAAACGTTGTGGGCGGTTTATTTGTCGCGCAGCTACCAGCAAACCGTCGTCAGAGCCTTTATCGACTTTACCGCTAATGCTTGGCAGCAAGACATTAAAAAATGGCAAGCAAGCTAAATTGAATGATTATGTGATTGAATGACTAATCGCCACTATTTAGCACTTTCAATTTAGTACTCTCTGTTTAATACTCTCGATTCAGTACTTTCTATTTAAGAAGCATTACTCTATAAGCCCTAATGGATAAGTCCTACTGAATAAGCTCTAATGAATAAGCTCTAACGAATAGGCCCTAATGAATAGGCCCTAACGAATAATATCCAGTAATAATTGTTGTAATTGTTGTGGTTGATCAAGGCTGGCATCGTGACCACAGTCGTCTATTTTGTGTAATTGTGTTTGATAAAATACCGCTAACTGTTCGCTACATTTTGGATGGGCAAGTTTGTCTTGATTAGCGACAATCACGCTAACCGGTATGTCATTCAATACTGGACAGTGAAAACGGGCTGAGGCGTACAATTGGCGTAGCCCATTAATAAATGATGTATGGCATTGCAATCTCAGTATGCTCCAGGCATTAATCACGTCAATACTCTGGCCAAAATGCCTGCTGGTAAAATCTAATACCGTTGCCTCTAGCCAATGACTTTTGTCTGTATCAATACTGTTCGACAAGCTGGCGCGTAAAGCCCGAGTGAACACAGCCCCCAATGACCTCATTAACTCCAAGCATTGGAATCGTTTATACCAAGGTGACAAGTTGGCCGCACTGCTGTTAATTAACACCACATGCTCAACTCGCGAGCGACACTGCACCGACATCGTTAAGGCCAACATTCCTCCCATAGACAACCCAACCAATACTAACTTAACTTGGCTTGGTAGCATGCCCTGTTTTAGTAATGCGGCATCGATTTGTTGCCACACTGCATCACAATAATCCTGCATTTCACCAGGGCTAGACTGATTAACTAACAGGCCATTACCCGGTAAATCGACGCTAATAACATTCACCGCTTGTTGAGCTAAACGCTGATCAAAACCATACCAATGGCGGCTATCGCGCATTAATCCTCTAAGCAAAACCAAGGTGGTCATCGTTTATCCTCACTTAGCCTCATTTATCCTCACTTATCCTCACTTAACCTTTTTTAGTCCAGAAGCGATTCGCTTGTTGAGTCAACTGCGTCAGCTGTTTAGGCTTTATTTGTTCAATAATTTGTGCATAAGCTGCATCGATAATGAACTGCATTAATACCACGTGACGCCTTAAAATACGTTGATGTCGATGTGTTTTCTGCGGATTAAAATAGCCGGGGAAATTAAATAGTTGACGTGGGTTTTTACGCACCCAGGCCCACGAGCCCATTTCTAACGTTAATGGAATAAACGGTTTTTCGCTGATATTACTCGCCACTAAGTAATCCCAAATATCGCCATGAGTGCGATAAAAATGACTTTGTGGCGCTAACCGATAATGGCCGTGGTGAGGGTAACCCTTTTCGAATAATTGCATTAAATGATAAATATAACCTATGCCGGAAAACGGTTGCCGAGTATGCGCATGAGGAAACCACAGATGGTCTAGCAAACCAAAACCAGAATGAGCATCTAAGGCAATAACACTGCTACTTTGTTGCTGTAATTGTTGCACATAGTTTACTAATGCTTGGGTTTCTAGCTCCATGCCATTTTGACCACGGTACCAAGGCAAGCGCGGCGAGAGTCGCTGACCACCAACAAGAAAGGTCACGTCTTCGTCTGAATCAATCGGTGCATTACGCATTAAATCAACATTGTTGCCATTGCCTCGGCTGCCTCGCAAAAAGCCAACCGGATTCACTACAGGTACAAAGGCTAAACGCACGTGTTTGAGTAATTGCTGTAAATGAGTATCCCAAGGTAGTCGATTGAGTAAGCTGTCTAAAAAGGCCAACACCACTTGTGCACCAATACGCTCCACACCATGCACCCCACCAACAAATAACACCGTAGGGCAAGGTTGCTGTTGTTGCCCAAGCTCAATGGCGGTTACCGATAATTTTTCACCACGATAATATAAATTCGCCAGGGACTTATGCCTAAATTGATGCTGATGCTGGGCAATTAAGCGCTTTAAGGTGTCGATCTCGAAAGAATGCTCAAAAGAAAACTTAGCCATTAGCCACTTTTTACGGTCACAAAAATGATCTTAATAAGGTAACCAGTAATTAAGACAAGTTCATGACAACAGAGTGAAAACACTTAGTTCACACACTGCTTAACAATGTTTACATAAAGTAAACAAATCAATGTAGATCATATATTTAGAAATCAATTATTGGCTTTGGTGACTCCTCTCACATTAGCCCTTAAGCAGAACTTTTATCATTATTGATAGAAAATAAAACACTGTAGGCATCCTCTATGAGTACAATTGAATCAATCACTTTAATGCTAGCCTTGGTATATAGCACCAGCTTACTGTATTGGGGTGGCAAAAAATGGGGCGCATTGGTCAGCGGGGCATTATTGCTCGGCGCGACTCTTGCTAGCTTTTTCTGGCCACTTTTACTTATATTGTTGGGCGCGGTATTAGTTGTTACCGCAATAGGGCAATATCAACCTGCGTTTGCCAATGCAGAAGGCAGACCCAATGCTGTACGTGAGATTTGCCAACATTTCTTTGCCCTTTCGATGTTATTGGTTGGCGTGCAATATGCCATCAATGCAGGATTATTGTATGCCGGAGAAACCCCCTGGTTAATGAGACCGGATGTCGGTGATGCATTTTTACCTATTGCGGGCGGCATAGAGCTCAAAGCTATTTTAACTCTCGGACTGTGGGATCAAAACCACCCTGCTGCGGTAGTGATGTTATGTGTCGTATTGATCACTGGTGTAGTGTGTAAACGAGCATTTTGTGGTTGGGCTTGTCCGTTAGGATTAGCCGGTGAGTATCTTTATAAACTGAGAAAACGTGTTATTCACGCAGAGTTATTACCGCCTGCGTGGGTAGACTGGCCACTCAGAATGGTTAAATACCTATTATTAGCGGCACTGCTTTATTTGGTTATTTCTATGCCATCTGCAAGCATTCCACACTACCTATCAGGTAATTACCACAAAGTGGCTGACTTAAAAATGGCAGTATTTTTTATGATGCCGTCAATGGTTGCCTTAATCGGTTTTGGAATGATCTTTGCCTTAGCAGCATGGCGTCGCCAAGGTTTTTGCCGTTACATTTGCCCTTATGGCGCATTGCTAGGTATTGTAAGTTTTCTAAGTCCGTTTAAAATTCGCCGTAATACTCAGCATTGTTTAATTGAAACTAAAGGCATGAGTTGTGATAAGTGCACCCGTGCTTGTCCTGCCAATATATCGGTGCATACTCAAAAAAATATCCACTCAGACGAATGCCAAGCTTGCATGCGTTGTGTGTCTGCTTGCCCTAAAAAACAGGCGTTGCAATTTAGCACTCGTAATGGCATTCCGCTTTCTGCCAGAGGGTTACTCATTGTGTTACTGACTATTATGTTTATGTTACCGCTGTTTGCTTACGTAAGTGGCTACTGGCACAGTCAAACACCTAACGATATAAAAATAGAACTGATTCAGAAACTGGACCGTATCGGTCATTAATTTACGGTTACAAATAGGCAACAAAAAGGGCTGCACAATGCAGCCCTTTAATTAACTAACAATTACCACAATCATTAACTTACTGAGTAGTAATCACTTTGCGTTTATTGTGCGCAATAATCAGCGCAATAAGACATATTACACCTACAACAATACCCACTGGCTGGCTCAGCTGTTGCGGCAAACCAAAACCAATACCTGCGGTCATGATGTACGACACAGTCACACAAGTACCAATAATCGCTGGAATGCTGACAATCCAATGGAAGGTACCACGATCAAACAAATACTTAGTCGCCAGCCACAATACGCTAGTAGACAACAACATATTTGAGAATGCGAAATAACGCCAGATTAGGGTGAAGTCAATCTTAGTCATAAAATAAGCAATAATCAGAATCGGAATGGCAACCAGTAAACGGTTTCTGACACTTTGCGGAATTTTAAACGCATCGATAATAGTTAAACGTAATGCTCTAAACGCAGTGTCACCAGAGGTAATAGGGAAAACCGCAACCGCGATAATCGCCATAACACCACCTGCTACACCTAGGTAAGTGGTCGCCACTTGGTTAACAACCATACCAGGACCGCCTATATCGAGAACACTCTTAAGTTCGATATAACCACCAGGGAAAGCTGCGATACCTGCAGTAGCCCACACACATGCCACTACACCTTCTGCTACCATGGCACCATAGTAAACTGGACGAATGTATTTTTCGTTAGTTAAACAACGCGCCATAATCGGTGCTTGAGTTGAATGGAATCCACTGATTGCGCCACAGGTAATAGTGACAAACAATAATGGCCATACAGGTAGCCCACTTGGGTTCGGCTCTAATAAGTCATTGTTATAATGGCTGTGATCAAAATAAGCAAAGATACTGTCAATAGTCGGTAGTTGCGGCGCATGGATTAGCAATGCAACAGCAATAGAGGTTGTCATCACAATCATTAATAAACCAAATGCTGGGTACAGTTTGGTAATGATTTTATCGATTGGTAACAACGTCGCGAGAAAGTAATAACCCAAAATCAGTAATACCCAAAAGGTATTATTACTCAAAAAAGTGTCTTTAAAATAATCTAAGTTACTTAACAGCCCTGCTGGGCTCATGATAAATACTACACCAACGAAGAAGAGTAGCATGGCAGTAAATATCAACATGGCACCTTTAAAGTACACATTGAAATAATGGCCAGCAATTTCAGGTAAACTTTTACCGTCTTCTTTTATACTCATTACACCAGAGAAGTAATCGTGAACTGCGCCACCGAGTACATTACCAATCACAATCCAAACCAGTGCTATCGGGCCATATAATGCACCTAAAATTGGCCCAAATATCGGTCCGACACCGGCGATATTAAGAAATTGAATTAAGAACGCTTTAACCGGATGAACGGGTACATAGTCAACGCCATCATTAAATCGTTCTTGAGGGGTTTTAACTTTAGGGTCAATACCTGCTTGTCGCTCAACGAACGGGCTGTAAAACTTGTACCCGAGCAATAGTAGCCCGATACAAATGAGGAAAATCAGCATATTATTGTCATCCAATTATTTATAGGAATATATTCAATGTCGAGTTTGTTTCAGTTAGCTTTCTAGGTCAAGCAACCGGGTGTTATACCAAAGTAGGGATTGCTACCAGTTACTTTCCGTGCATATATACTCACTTTAGCGATAAACTATAACCCTGTTAATGGCTTACCCCAACTTCCTTATAATTAGCTATTTAATTACCCATATCAACACATCAAAAAAATTCAAACATAATCACTTTTAACTCACCTGTGGCTTGTAAACTTACACATCCCTATATACTAAAAATGGTTAATTACCCTTTGTAACACCTAAGATAATTACACCATCACCAATATATCACCTCAAACACATCTTTATAGGTGGGAAGTTAAGTAGCCTGAAATTGAGGTAACAAACACGATTGAATCATCATGTGAACAACCCAAACATCCGCCTACTGGTTCATCTGTTTATTCGTCTATTCGTCTATTCGTCTATTCCTCTATTCGTCTATTCGTCTATTCGTCTATTCGTCTATTCGTCTATTCGTCTATTCGTCTATTCGTCTATTCGTCTATAAAATGATAAAACCTCACCGATAAATATCAGTGAGGTTTTAGTTTTATTCACTCATACAGAATAAACCGTTAGTCTATTTTTGCAGCGTTAGCTCGATGCTAGATTCAACTGATGCTTGGATTTCTGCCTCAGTAAATAGCAATGGACGTAATTGTTTTGCCGAGGAATACAATTCACTTTGATCGGAAAAACTTGGACTCGACACATTGCTAGATTCTGAATAAGTCAAAATACCCTTTGCCTTAGGACCGTCATCAGTAAAGCTCACGGTCATCATCCAACTTGAACCATAACGCACTTGATAACCTTCAGAAGTTAATCCTGATGCTGTAGCATTACCAGAAACAACATCCATAACAGGGCTATATTGATGCTGAGGTATTAAGGTGTCATCGCCCGATAAACTGGTCGAGAACACGTTAAAGCCACCTTCCGCATTATGACTACCAGGCCAAGGTAACTTCACCCCAGATGCAGAGCCATCAGCAAGTGACTTTTCAACAAACTGCACATCCCCCAACGCAACATCAACCGCAAAACCTGCCGCTTCAAGATTCAAAGCTGCATGAGCTAAAGCCACTAATGCACTGCCGTCAGTATTGAGCTTATTGGGCGTAGTTGCTGCACTCATATAATCAAATGCTTCGGTTAGCATGGTGTTTTGATTGAACTGATGGGCAAACTCGCGAAGTAACGCCCCACCTTTACTGTCGTTATCTTGTTTACCGTTCCACGATTTTAGCGCGGCACATGATGCCGAGACATCTTTAGACAATGTTGCGCTAACCATCACCGGCGTAGACCCTTGTTGCTCGCACTGGCTGATTAAGTCGGGTAACACCAATTCAGCAAGATAAGCCCGATTGGATAATAAAGCCGCCTCTAGCTCCTCAATAGTAAATTTACCGTCATCACCCGCGGCGTCATCCATTAAGGTTAAGCCCATACGAGTACGTAACGATAATTGGCCTCGCTCTGGACCGTATAAAGGAGAGTAGTTTTCGAGCGGTGCCGCTAAGTTAGTTGACCAAAAGGAGTTGTTGGAGTTTTGCACAAAGTCAGTACGTTCAAGCTTAGGTGCACGGTCGTAAGGCATTGGCGAGTCATAACTAAATACCGAGGTATTACCGGGTAAAATAGTAAATCCAGCTTGAGCTCTCGCCGCTTGTATCGCTGGGGTCGTCTTAATAATATCGACCACTAAGTCAGAAAATCCCGGTACGGTTGAGTCGTCAATATAAAACGCATTACCTTCTTTATCCGCATACATGGTGTTATTAAAAATAACCCCATCATAATTTTTAAACGCTTGTTGAAACTCATCTTTATTGGATGCAAGATTCATGGCTAACCAATGATCGAGCGGATCTTTATTGGCCATGTTGGCATCTTGAATAAAGAAAGCCTGGCCATCGTCCCATCCAAATGGTGCTAATGCCGGTGGTGCTTCAACCATCGGACCTTTGGCTGTAGTGTAAATATCCTTCTCCGCCACCAACATGCCAGCGGGGCCTGCATTAACTAATACCGAAACCGTTTCTTTGGTGATTGGCATCGGCGAATTATCGTACATATATTGCAATCTATCACCGGCAACTAACTCAAGGTTATACATTACAAAATGTTCTGCGGTTGAAAAGGTATGCGTCCAAGCAACATCTTTGTTAAAACCAATGTTAACCAATCCAGGCATACCAACCAACGAGCCGCCCATCACATCCATTTGTCCTGGTATGGTCAAATGCGACTGCCAAAAGCGTAAATTACCGGTATGCGGAAAATGTGGATTACCCAATACCATACCTTTACCATTTTCAGTTTTATCCTTACCTAAACCCCAACCATTAGAACCCAAATTTCGCGGATTAGTTTCCGGTGTGGTAATGGTTGCAGACCGTGCGATTAATTTGTTGTTAATATCCTGCACAAACGCGGTTTGTGCAGTGGATGGTGCAGGCCCAATAATTCGCGGTAAATACTCTTGAGCATCGCCAGGGTTGGCGTAAAAAATTAAATCTAAAAAGTTTGCCGCCCCAGGTAATAGCGCGATGGAAAATAGATAGCTTGCTACATCGACACCGCTAATAGGTTTAACCCACGGTTGACCAGCACAAAATGGCTCGCCTGTTTGAGTTCCAGCTTCTACATCGGCAAGATATTGATTATAACCCGCACTGAAACCCTCCATTAATGCACGCGAATTATAACTGAACTGTGGGTATTGGTTTTCAGCAAGCTGCCTGATTTTCAATGCTTTGTAGGCAAAGTCAGAAATTAAGTTGCCGTTATCTTCACTGGTTGGAAGGCCAGTAGTAAAGTCAATCGAAGCATGGGGACCAAAATACATCGACCGTTCAGAATTGGCTTTAATAAAGCCATCTGCAATTACACATAAATTATCTTGTGCTTGGGCATAACCATTACCGAAACCAAGACTCTCTAAATTGTCGGCGGTAATGTGTGGTACACCATATTGAGTTCGGCGAATTTGGACTTTTAAGCTGCCATTAGGGGCAAAGGCTTGTAATAGAGGAGTAACGACTTCGGGTTCTGGATCTGGTTGAGGGGTTTTACCGTATTGGGTGTCATCACCGCAACCTACTATCGCAACGCTAGAAGCCATGCCGATAGCGAGCAAAATTTTATTCAGTTTCATTATTATTATCCTTGTTGTATCCCAATGCTAAGCAGCAAAATGGATGAGGTACTTAATCCTTTACGCCTCAATTTAAGCTAACAGCACCGCCAAAGTAATCCCAGTTACCTTGAAACGAATGCGCTGTTGTTAAATACAACAAAGACATGCATTGCTATTTAAGCAATCATTCTCTCGTGTGTCTACATCTTGATAGAAATAGCCAAAACGTGCTTAACAAAAACAATTAACCTTATTCAGCTAACCTCAGTCCTGGATAATAAACGATTATAAAATAGCGACGTCTTTGGATATTTGCGTTGCATTGACCTGAATTAAACAAGTTATCTATGCGTAAATACGCCTTGTCAGCAGAACAAATAGCAAGTTTGATATTGATGACCCGCTGCTAGGGCGGACTGCGTCCTGCGAGTATCGCTTCGCTGCTAAGGCGGACTGCGTCCCGCGAGTATCGCTTCGCTGCTAAGATTGTATAGCATCTAGCAGCGTAGCGTCCTAGCATCTAGGCTTTTGGCCTGTATAGCATCTAGCAGCGTAGCGTCCTAGCATCTAGGCTTTTCGCCTGTATAGCATCTAGCAGCGTAGCGTCCTAGCATCTAGGCTTTTGGCCTGTATAGCATCTAGCAGCGTAGCGTAGCGTCCTAGCATCTAGGCTTTTGGCCTGTATAGCATCTAGCAGCGCAGCGTCCTAGCATCTAGGCTTTTCCCTTTTATAGCGTCCTTTGACATGAGATCAGTCTAGTGGTTATTTATTCCACGGATTGTTTGGATCAAATGTAGGCTGCGGCTTATTTTGATTACTACGCTGTGTCGCTGCATCGCTGTCATTTGAACGACTCGATGAGGAATATGAAGGTGATGACGAAGAAGCATATGAACGACTTTGATTATGTTTCATTTGTTCATAATCAGCCGTTGCTTTGGCTTTCATTTCGGCAACTAACTCAACCGTTAAAGGCTGCGGCTTACGCGGTAAAATACCGTCAGCAAAACCACGTTCACGAGGTTTTAATTCAAATTGTGCAGAGTTACCTTTTGGCATACGCTTGAAACGGTACAAATAAAAATTTTCAACACGCTCTCTCGCCCATTCCGTCTTTTTTAGGAACTTAACACAAGCGTCCATATTGGGGTTGGTATTGAAGCACTCTAAACGCAAAGCTGCGTAGAGAATTTTCCAATCATAAAATGCCACTAACTCAGATATCATCGTTTCTGATTTTAAACCGTGAAGTGGATTATTTTGCTGCAGTTCTACCATGCTATCTCATGACCTCAAAAAGCTGTCTCTATAATGTGTATAGTTTACCGTTAAAATGCCCCATCGTCTTTATGCATATTTCACACGAGAGGTAATGAGTTAACTAAAACTCATTACCTCTAGTGTGGCGGTTAACATCGTTTTCTGATTTATTTATGACGATACTCACAGATGTGAACCAAAAAATAACGACTTAGTCGTTAACAGAAGGTAAATTAATCCGTATATTGAAAGGGATGCACTGATATTTAGTTAATAGCGTGTGTTAAAATAGTTCCATTATAGTTGACCATCATCAAAGATTATCGAGGACATTGGTTTGAAGTTATCACCAAAATGCTTGTACTTATTTATTTTAATTTCGCCTCATGTCATAGCAGAAGAAATCTTAAACAATCTCGATTTAGATTTAGATTCGCTGATGGCGATGGATGTACAAGTGACTTCGGCGATGAAAAGAACCCAATCAGCCTTTGAAACCGCTTCATCTATATACGTATTAACCAAAGAACAAATCACTCGTTCAGGCGTGACTTCTGTTCCAGAAGCCCTGAAAATGGTACCTGGATTAGCCGTTAGACAACTTGATAATAATCAATGGGCAATTTCTTCTCGTGGTGTTGCATCGCGATTTTCAAGCAAATTACTCGTTATGGTAGACGGTCAAAGTTTGTATACCCCTAAATTTGCCGCCGTGTATTGGGAAACCCTAAACGTACCGTTATACGATATAGAACGTATCGAAATTATCCGCGGTCAAGGTGGGTTACTGTGGGGCAGCAATGCCACTAATGGCGTCATTAATATCATTACTAAAAACAGCATTGATACTCGGGGCCTATATGCTGATGTCAGCAGTGGTAGCCAGCTTAATGTCGATACCAATCTTCGTTATGGTGGCGATATTGGTAATAATGGCAGTTTCAGAATATATGGCCACGTTAAAGATGGCCAGAAGTCTGACAAAGGGATTGAAATGGAGCCGGCTGACTTTTCAGAGCAACAATCTGTAGGCACCCGGTTTGACTTTACCCCAAACGATCAATGGTCAGGACTTATTCAAGGTGATATGACTCAATCTACATTAGGCCAAAATTTTCGCGGCGTCGTGGATGAAAGCAACCGTAATATCTCATTTACTGACAGCTTAGATCGTACCGATGTTCGAGTCATGGCGAGGTTGGAAAATCGTATTTCACCCAAAGCTAACCAAATGCTGCAAACATCTTGGTTAAAACAAAGTGGTAGCCAAACCCATTTACAAGAAAATTTTGAATCTTTTGATGTTGATTATCAGATGAATTTCCTGCACCAAGACTTACAGTTCGATTGGGGGCTAAACTACCGTTACAATTCTATTTCTTTTGCAGACAGTACCTTTGTGCAAAGCGATGGAGGTTTTGAAAGCCTACATCAATATGGTGGATTAGCGCAGGCTCAATATAACGTGATTGCGGACAAATTAGACTTAATTGTGGGTGTCAAAGTTGATCATAACGATTTGACTGGTTGGGAAAACCAACCACTAGCAAGGCTGGTATGGAAACCACTAAATAATCAAGTCTTGTGGGCCTCTGTATCAAAAAGTGTTCGGGTTCCCTCTTTACTTGAATTTAACGACAACTTTCTTATCGATGGACAACGAGTCGAAGAAGTATCGCCTATCACCACCGGAATACCCGAGATTGATCGTTATTATATCCGCACTTACCTCAATGGTAATGACAACGTAAAGTCAGAAAAATCTGTATCTTATGAAATGGGCTATCGTTTATCTGATACCACATGGGCACTTGACCTATCGGTTTATCATACTGATACCGATGATGTAGCCGTGATCCAAATAGATCCGAATATCGATCAGTTCCTCCCCGTGTTTGCATTGTTACAGGCTGGACAGATTGATGCCGCAGTACAAGCATTGACGACAACATCGATTAATTTTGACTTAGTCTCTAATGCAGGGCTGACCACTGAAGGTGGTGATGTGGTGTTGTCATGGCAACCGTCTGACAACTTTACTGCCGAGGTAGGTTACAGCTATAACACCTTTAATTACGACTTAGCAGACAACACGTTCCCAGCGATTGGCTTTGACTCAACCAGTCGTCAACTGTTTACTAAAGCTGATATACATTTTTTTGAACAGCATAATATTTTTGCCTCACTCAGAGTTGAAAATAGTGATGCCTATCAAACAGAAAATTATACCGCACTCGATTTAACTTGGAATTGGGCTTTTCACCCTAACTGGGCATTCGCCATTATGGGTAAAAACCTGTTTGCAGGTTCACATCTTGAGTATGGCAATGATAGTGAAACGTATACACGATCAAATTATATAGACGAAAGTGTCACTTTTAAAATTACGGCGAAATTCTAACTGACTTAATGTTAACTATTAAACGTATTCTGTTTGGATCATTTATAACGCTTTTGCTTACTATAAGCCAAGGCGCGATTGCTGACGAAAAAGAATATGCACTTAAAGCTGGTTTTTTATTTAACTTTGCCCGTTACGGCGAATGGAGTCATCACACAAATACAGCCAGCTCTTTTACACTGTGCAGCCCTGATACTAGCTTTATTAGTGTCTCGCGCTCAATCCTTAATGGTCGTAAAGTCAATAATTTACCAATAGAAAATGTCGAAGTGAGTCTCACAGAAACAAACTTAGAACAATGTAATATCTTGTTTATCACAACCGACACCCTTGAATCTTGGCAACAATTGGATAATAAACATCTTGCTGATGTCATGATCGTTGGTGAAACAGACAACTTTATAGAGCAAGGTGGGCATATTCGTTTCTTTTTATCCGGTGGTAAAATTCGTTTTGAGGTCTCACCCGAAAAATTAAAATTATCAGGGATAACAATGAGTTCAAAAGTATTACGCCTAGGTCGAGTAGTGAATAATTAATGCTATGAAACAATTTTTCGCTTTAAATACAATCAGTAAAAAATTGCAATTCATTTTAATGAGCGTTGCGCTCATTTCGACACTCACTGTGACATCAATATTCAGCGCCTTCGAGCTGTCTTCCGCTAAAAGAGAACAAGTTGAAAGCCTACACAGCTTGTCGAAAATGTTGTCGCCCAATATCACTGCGGCCTTATTATTTGATGATCAAGACGCCATTCAAGAACTGATTAATCCTATCTTGTTAAGATCAGATGTATTATCTGTCAGCGTCACTAATATTGAAGGTGTTGTGTTAGCTCAGGCATTATCAAAGCGCCCTTCTATGACCCAGATTGATGACGACCTTAATGACATCACTCAAGTGATGACACCATTGACACTCGACAAGCAACAATATGGTGATTTACACATATCAGTAGATGACAGCATTATCACTGATAGAATTACATTTTACGGCCAATTTATTGTGCTATTACTATTATCATCTCTTTGTGCCAGCTTTTTTCTCTCATTATTCTTACGTCGTAAATTTTTAAGTCCAATGTTATATCTCGCTAAAATTTCGCAAAAAATCACCGTGTCACAAGATTACAGCTTGCGTGCTCAAGTACAGTCTGAAGATGAAATTGGTCAGTTAACCACTTGTTTTAATAGTATGTTAGATAATATTGAACAGCGTGAAAGCTCGCTTGAAAGTGAAGTACAACTGCGTACTAGAGAACTAGAGAATGCCAATATTCAATTGCACGAATATGCTTATCAAGATGGCTTAACCCTGCTACCCAATCGACGTTTTTTCTATGAAAAACTGCAGTCGCTTATTGATACAGATGACATGTTTTTTGCGTTAATTTTTATCGATCTCGATGGCTTTAAAGAGATCAACGATTCCTTAGGCCATGAATATGGTGATCTGTTACTGCATCAAGTGGCTAAACGTTTACGTGGATGTGTTCGAGATCATGATACGGTTGCGCGTCTAGGCGGAGACGAGTTCACCTTAATTCTTGAAGATGTGAGTGACTTAGAACACGCTGCAACAATTGCTGAAAAAGTGAAAAATAGCCTGATGCAATGTATTAGCATTAAAGAAGTGCAAGTCAACGTGACAGGTAGCATCGGGCTTACTTTCTACCCTGCCGATGGCCAAAATGTTGAAGCGTTAGTCAAACATGCTGATCAAGCCATGTACTTGTCTAAAAGCAAAGGGCGTAATCGTTATGAATTTTTCTCTCATGCTATCGAAGAACAAGCAATTGAGAAACGTCGTCTTATCGAAGAAATCCGCATAGCACTTAAACTCGGTCAATTTGTATTGTTTTACCAACCCATTTTTGACCAATCTGGCGTTAATGCTACCAAGGCAGAAGCACTCATCCGTTGGAATCATCCACAGCGCGGCCTTATTGGTCCAAATGAATTTATTCCGGTGGCTGAACAAAATGGTTTAATAGAAGAAATTGGTAACTGGGTAAGAGACCAAGCGATTGAAGATGCTGCTCATTTTTATCAATTGTCGGGCAACAAAATGCAAGTGAGCGTCAACACCTCACCGTTGCAAATTGATCAGGAGGGTTTGTGGGTCGATGAATGGATATTAGCGTGTAATAAATTCAATTTACCTCGCGATACCATGATTATCGAAGTGACAGAAAACACCTTGATGGACCCAGACTCTCCCATTCAACAGCAAATGCTACGACTCAATAATTATGGTATTGATATCGCCATTGATGATTTTGGAGTCGGGTATTCATCATTAGCCTATTTGCAACGACTCGATATTGATATTCTAAAAATTGACCGATCGTTTATTCAGCACATGGAAACCAATGAAAGTAGCATTGCGTTGGTACGAGCTATTATCACCATGGCACATCATTTGAAAGTTAAAGTCGTAGCCGAGGGTGTTGAAACTGAGGGACAACACCAGTTACTTCAACAACTGTCATGCGATTACTTACAAGGTTATTTATTTGCCAGACCTATGCCAACACAACATTTTATTGACCGTTATATCTTACCGTTCCCACTTGCCGCAGAGTAATAAAAAACTCATACATCGTCATGTAAAAATAGTATGTTGAGTCTTTGATATTGGCGTTAAATCTTCGAATTAAGGCATTCACAAACACTTGTAGCGGTAGAATATTTTCATAACAGTTTGCTGTCATGAAAGTAAGAGGGAGCGGTAAAACAGCTAACAAATTCATCGACCTGCTACACAGGCCGACAACATTATCCAACTAAAAACTATCCAAATTAATTCATTAACGATTTACATCAACAACCACACGGCCACGAACCTTACCAGCTAACAAATCACTTGCCACATCAATCGCTTCAGTCAAGCTGATTTCATGAACAATGTCATCGAACACACCAACATCCAAGATTTCGCCTAGACGTTGCCATGCCTCAATACGGTCAGCTAAAGGTCGCATTACACTGTCGACGCCCGCTAGGGTCACGCAACGTAAAATAAATGGCGCTACGCTGGCAGGAAAGTCCATTCCCTGTGCCAAACCACACGCAGCAACCGTTCCGCCATACTTGGTACTAGCACACACATTGGCTAAGGTATGGCTGCCGACAGAATCAACAGCACCAGCCCAACGCTCTTTAGCCAATGGACGACCAGCTTCTGACAATGTTGCGCGATCGATAATGTCTTTGGCACCTAACTTTCTTAGGTAGTCACTTTCATCCATTCGGCCAGTCGAGGCGACGACGTGATAGCCTAACTTGGCTAAAATAGCGATAGCAAAACTGCCGACTCCGCCATTAGCACCAGTAACTAGCACCTCACCTTTGTCTGGCGTTACGCCATTTTTCTCAAGAGCCATCACACATAACATTGCGGTATAACCTGCAGTGCCAATCGCCATAGCTTGTTGTGGTGAAAATGCCTTTGGTAATGGAATAAGCCATTCACTTTTTAAACGCGCTTTTGTAGCCAAGCCACCACAATGATTTTCACCCACCCCAAAACCATTCAATAATACTGTATCACCTGTGGCAAATTTATCATTATCGCTATGTTCGACAATGCCTACTAGATCAATGCCTGGCACCATAGGGAAAGTTCTCACTACAGGTGCTTTACCGGTAATCGCTAGCGCATCTTTGTAATTAAGCGTGCTATAGAGCACTTTTACCGTCACATCACCTTCAGGTAACACGCTTTCATCGATACTTTTTACTGTGGTGCGGTAACCTTGGTCGTCTTTTTCGATCAACATGCCATTAAACATTTTGCTCTCCTAATTTAGACTGATCGTCTATTAATGGTTAAAAAATTTTATTTTGCTAACGCTGCCATAAAATGATCATAGTAGTTATCAAGTGGGCGTTCATCTTGAACTAACTTTGCACGGCTTACCGCTCCTTCCCAGCCAACCCAAAAATTTTCAGCTAGAGCATCACAATCTGCCGTTGCAGCTATTTGTCCGAGTGATTGCGCAGCTTTGAGGCAACGAGCTAAACAAGCTTGCCAACTCAGAAAAATCGCAATAATTTGCGGTCTAAAGCTGTCTGGCAAAACGCCAATTTCTTGACCCAAATTACCCACTAAACAACCGCGTTTAAATTGGTATCGAATCATTCCGGCCTTAGCATCATCAACGAAGTGCCTAATCCGCGTTAATGGAAAATAAGCTTCATCAAGCAAATGAATTTCAAGTTTATGTAAGAAGTATTCAGCATAGTTCTGCAATACCGCTTGGCCAAAGACTTCTTTACTCGCAAAATAATGATAAAAAGAGCCTTTCGGAACGCCCACCTTTTTCAAAATGGGTTCAATACCCGATGAGGCAAAACCTTGCTCTGTCAGTTGCTCAAGACCACTACGAATAAGCTCTGCCCGAGTATCTGGATTATCTCGCGATACTTTGGGAGGTCTGCCTCTACGAGGTTTAGGGCTTGGCTTAGTATGCGGACTTGTCATTATATCTACACTTAAATTATTCATACCCCTATATTAGACCGAGCGTCTAATTAAATGCAATAACATTATATTAAATCCTACTTGAAGCCCAGTTACCCAGTAATATCAAGGTCGCGACAACATTAACATGAACTAGTAAAGCTCTATCTCACAGCAATGTTGCCACCGAATAGCATGCCGACTTAATCCACTGCTACTACTGAAACCGGCAATAGATAACCCACTACATCTATGAATTTATGTATAAGTAATTTGAAATAGTTAGCTTAGCAATGGCAGAAAACGCAGTGGCCATTCAACACATATCACGCGATAAAACCAAATCTTTTGACATAGCGACTCGAACCAAAACCATTTGAATTCAAATCATTCGATCTGTAACCACTTATTTAAAAATACCTTATTAATAGCTAAAAAGTGCACCAAATCCACTTGCGAATAGCATCATATCTGTAACGTTTATACTGCATAATAAACAATCTATAGCATCAACATTAAACAAATATCCAGTGAAACCGATGACGTTCACACTCAACTTTAAATATATAAAACTTTAAATACAGTAACTTAAGCTAACCGCCGTCGAAAATTAAAAAGATGAACAGCACATAGCTAAAAAGTACTCACAACTTAATCAGCCTGTGTGACATCGTTATATTTCATGCCGCTGACAGCGTATCGATATAAAGTTAAATAGTTGTTAAAAAACATTTATTACTGCCGTAACTGAGATTGGATTGGAAATTTTACCTAAAATGATGTTAATATAGTTAGACCACTAACTAGTTTGGTGGTTTTTTATTGTTGAATGAAAAATGAATTAACAATAATCCGATTAGCCCGCACCCAGGAGGACATTATGTCAACGGACACGTCAAACGAAGAAAATCTCACTACCACTATGTTGAACACCGCTAAATTAAAGCTGAAAGAGGCTTCACAATTATTTTGTTTATGTGCCCTTTTAAGTACCTATCTCTTTGTTATGTTGAAACCTAGCGGGATTCAAAATCACAAAGCGTTAGGAGGAAAATAACTCATGCATTACTTAACCTATGTCTCATTAGCAATATATTTCCTGGTAATGCTAGGCATTGGATTGTTCGCGTATAAACAATCAACAAGCGATGTATCTGGTTACATTTTGGGTGGCCGTAAAGTCAGCCCGCAAGTTACTGCACTGTCAGCTGGAGCCTCCGATATGAGTGGCTGGATGCTAATGGGCTTACCTGGCGCCATGTTCTTAGTAGGCTTCGAAACCATCTACATTGCGATCGGCCTATTAGCTGGGGCATTGATTAATTATCTGATCGTGGCACCTAAATTACGGGTTTATACTGAAGTCGCGGGTGACTCCCTAACGATCCCTGAGTTTTTTGCTAAACGCTTCCACGCACCTAACAGTAATGTGCGGATTATCGCGGCAGTGATCATTGTGATCTTCTTTACCTTATATACCTCAGCAGGATTAGTCGCTGGCGGGAAATTATTTGTCTCTGCATTTGATTTAAATTATGAACTCGGGCTCGTGATCACCCTAGGTGTAGTAGTGTCTTATACCCTACTCGGTGGCTTTTTAGCCGTCAGTATGACTGACTTTGTACAAGGCTGTATCATGTTTGTTGCCTTGATTCTGGTACCCGTTGTGGCATATCAAGAGTTTAGCAGTGCTGATAAAATGATGGGCTTTGCTTATGAGTCGATCCCACATTTTTCTGATGCGATGCAAAATGTCACTATGCTCGGGTTAATTTCCAGTCTTTCTTGGGGATTAGGTTATTTTGGTCAGCCACATATTATTGTGCGCTTTATGGCTATTCGCTCGGTTTCTGATATCAAAGCGGCACGAAGAATTGGCATGAGTTGGATGACGGTCACCATTACTGGTGCGCTGGCAACAGGTCTAGTGGGTATTGCCTACGCCAATAAATTCGATATGACAATAAGCGATCCTGAAACCATCTTTATTGTATTTTCTGAATTGTTGTTCCATCCACTGATCAGTGGTTTCCTCTTAGCAGCCATTTTAGCCGCTATTATGAGCACGATTTCTTCACAGTTATTAGTGTCGTCAAGTTCATTGACCGAAGACATTTATCGAGTCATTTCGAAAAAAGAGTCAACTGAGAAAGAAATGGTCAGAATGGGACGTTATGGTGTAGCCGGTGTTGGTATTGTCGCCAGCTTACTGGCGCTCGATCGCTCAAATAGCATCTTATCGATAGTCAGCAATGCATGGGCTGGATTTGGTGCGGCCTTTGGTCCACTGGTACTGTGTTGCCTATATAAAAAGAACCTGACCCATAAAGCCGCTGTTGCGGGTATTATTTCGGGTGCAGTGACCGTATTGTTTTGGATTTACGCGCCAGTTCTGGCAGATGGAAAAGCGTTAACCACCGTAATGTACGAAATGATCCCCGGCTTTATTGTTAGTAGTGTAGTGATTTGGATTACCAGCGCTCTTGACTCGGATCCTTGTAATAAAACAGTTGATACCTTCCATGAAGCGAATCGTGTTTTAACCGAGCAACAGTAATGGAGAACAAAACTATGTCAACTTCACATTGGAAACGGATTGTCGTTAAAGTGGGAAGCGCATTAATTGCGCCCCATCAACAAGGTTGTAGCAGCCATTATTTATTAGGTATTGCACAGTTTATCGCTACCTGTCGCGCTCAAGGATGCCAAGTTGTATTGGTATCTTCAGGGTCAGTCGCCGCGGGTAAACATAGATTCCCAGATACGGCAGAGCCAAGTATTTCGCTTAAAAAAGCCATGGCAGCTGCAGGCCAGGCCGATATGATGGCCACCTGGGATAAATTGTTCGATTTCCCATCGGCGCAGCTATTACTTACCCATGGTGATTTACGCGACCGTGACCGTTATATCAGTATTAAAAATACTATTTTTACCCTGTTAGACAATGGCTTACTTCCCATTATCAACGAAAACGATGCTGTTACCGCAGCCAAGTTACGTGTTGGGGATAATGACAATTTATCAGCTATGGTTGCCGCAGCAGCGGATGCAGATGCGTTAATTATCTGCTCTGACGTAAAAGGGCTTTATACTAAAAACCCTAATTTACATGAAGATGCCACGCTAATTAAGCAAGTCAGTGAAATCAATGCTGAGATTTATGCTATGGCTGGCGGTGCTACGAGCAGCGTAGGTACTGGCGGCATGTTAACCAAGATTGAAGCCGCTGAGAAAGCAATTTCACACGGAATTGAAACCATGATTGTCGATGGTTTTGACGCGGACACATTCAATCAACTTTTAAAGGGCCAAAATCCAGGCACTTTATTCACCCCGTATGATGTACCGATGCAAGAACACTTGCATTGGATGATGCATACCTCACAAGTTCAGGGTGAGTTAATTGTCGAAAATGACTTTAGCGCTGACCTTGAAGAGCATGATACCCAACTAACCACTGACGATGTAGTGGCCGTAAGAGGCAACTTTTCCGTCGGCGATACTGTTTTAGTGCGCAAAGGCGATGGCACTAAATTGGCAAAAGCCAAATCAAACTACAGTAGTTGTTTATTACATTTTATTGCAGACCAAGAAGATCGTGAATTTGCCAACAATGCCCAGCAAAAAACGGGCCCACTGATCTCTGACAAAAACATCGCCATTTTGGAGCAACTATGAGTTTAATTAAAGATTTATCGCAAGCAGCAGCCACAGCGGCACAAACTCTAGCCCTATTAGATGAAAAAGTTAAAAACACTATTTTACTTGATATGGCCCGTGCACTTAGAGCACACAGCGACGATATTATTAAAGCGAATTTATTGGATCTTAACCATGCCGAAAAAGCGGATTTAGGCGCGGCAATGATAGATCGATTGACACTGACACCTGAACGTATTGAATCTATGGCTGCGGGCATTGAAACCGTTGCATCATTACCCGATCCTGTCGGCATGGTACGTGAAATATGTGAGCGACCAAATGGTCTAAACATTCAAAAAATGCGCGTACCTTTAGGCGTTGTTTGTATGATTTATGAAGCACGCCCTAATGTTACTGCTGATGCAGGTGCATTGTGCTTTAAATCAGGTAATGCAGTGATATTGCGTGGCGGTAAAGAAGCAATACATTCAAGCAAAATCATTGCTTCTATTTTACAAAATGTATTGCAAGCATATCAATTACCACCAGCACTGATCACCGTAATACCCGATCCAGATCGCGCTTTATTACTAGAGCTTATGCAGCAACGTGACTTTATTGATGTCATTATTCCACGCGGTGGCGAAGGCTTAATCAATTTTGTTACAGATAACAGTAAAATACCTGTTATTCAACACTTTAAAGGTGTTTGTCATTTGTATGTTGATAAAGATGCCGATCTTGATATTGCGATGTCTTTATTGCTCAATGGTAAAACCCAACGTACTGGAGTATGTAATGCTCTAGAGGGATTACTGGTACATCAAGACGTAGCGGCAGCCTTTTTACCTAAAGTGGCAGCCCAACTTGCTGCACATAAAGTACGTATAAATGTCAGCAAAAATGCCCAACAATACTTTGAGCATGCCAACGTTATTAGCGATGATGATTTCGGCCAAGAATATTTAGATTTAGAAATTGCCATTCGCCAAGTCACTGATTTTGATCATGCTATTAATCATATTCGCCGCTTTGGTAGCCATCATACTGAAGTGATTTGTACCCAAAATGAATTAACGGCTACGCGTTTTCAACGCACCGTGGATGCCTCGGTAGTGATGGTTAATGCATCGTCACGTTTTTCTGATGGTAGCGAGCTCGGTCTAGGTGCTGAAATTGGTATTGCCACCAGTAAATTGCATGCCTACGGACCTATGGGCCTTGAGTCACTTACCACTGAGAAATACTTAGTCAGCGGTGTAGGTCAAGTTCGCGCATAATCAAATAGGCTCCACAATTCAAAGGCCAAGCGAAAGCGTGGCCTTTTCTTTTTAGCGACATTTTCGGAGGTTGTCATCTCTCAACATGAATCATTAGACCCCAATACCTGTATCGCCTTTATTGGTGGTGGCAACATGGCAAGAGCCATAATCAGCGGCCTACTTAAACAAGGTCATAACAGTGCCAATATTCTAGTGTGCACCCCCAGCCAAACTACTCGACACGACTTAATCGATAAGTTCAATGTTAAAGTACATCAAGACAATACCGCCGCAGTTGCGTTTGCTGATGTCATCATTGTTGCCGTTAAGCCTTTTGTAGTACCTGTAGTGTGTGAGCAGTTGAGTGAAGTTATGCAGTACGATAACCGAAAACTCGTTATCTCGATTGCCGCGGGAGTCAAACATGCCACACTCCGCCAAAAACTACATTTCTCACCCAAAGTCATTTGCGCCATGCCAAACTTGCCTACCGCCATTGGTGAAGGGTTAACGGGTTTATATGCGGGACCAGACACTCACGCTAATGACATTGCGCTAGCAGAAAGACTCATGCGTGCTGTGGGTGAAACAGTATGGCTAAAAGAAGAAAGCCAAATGTCGACCATCGTGGCTGCAGCAGGCAGCTCGCCGGCGTATTTATTCTTATTTTTAGAAGCCATGGAGAAAGCTGCCATTGAACAAGGGCTGCCGCAAGAAACAGCCACTAAAGCTGTGTTGCAGAGTGCTATGGGAGCAATATCAATGGCGATGAATAGTCAGCATAACTTGGCGAGTCTACGTCACCAGGTGACCTCACCTAAAGGCACAACGGAACAGGCAATATTGGCATTTCAGGATGGTGATCTTGACGAGCTAGTTGCCAGCGCAATGGCGTGTGCAGCGACAAGAGCAAAAGAACTGTCTATAGGCTAACGGGGCTATGAACCTGAGCTGACGGTTAATACCATCCGCTTGGCTATGTGATAGCCATATAGCGCTTTGCTAAGCCACAATGGCTTAAGCTTAGCGCAGTAACTCTTGTTTAATCAATTTCAGTAGAAAGGTTTCTCGTTCAATCGATAAGCCTTTTTTGCTGCTGTTGGCGATAGTGTCAAGGTTATGCCTAATAGCCTCATCGATATCAATCCATACTGGTATCATGCCGTTATTAATTTCGTGAGCTTCAAATTGGGTTTCCCCCAGCTGGCTGTCAATATCACAAGTGAAACAATAAGACAGCATATTAACCGACGTATAACCATCTCGTTGCCAAGGACGATATTCGTCATATAAGCCAAATGGATTAATATTGCGAATTTGTTGGGCGCCAGTTTCTTCTTGTAACTCACGGATAAGCCCTTGCTCTATCTCCTCGCCAGCATCAACGCCACCACCAGGCAATGAATAGTCATGATAACGTTGGGTGTAAAGCATTAATATTTGATGATTACGCATGACAATTGCGCGAGCAGCAAGCCGCGTTAGCATTGTTTGGTGATTCGCAGCAATAAAATCTGCTGGAGTGTCGGAATGATAACGAGTGGTTAAGTGGCGCATTATAGAAGGGCTCATCGCAATAAAAAGCGCATGATACGTTGCCAAACTATATGCTTCAAGTTTGGCGTATAAGTTAAAACTACTTGCAGGGCGGCATATCAGTATTTGTAATGACAACTTGAGTGCAAATAATAACAATCAATTATGAAGCTGATTATTCACAACAAGCGACTTTGGTACTCTTAGCTCAATGCTTCCAGTCAAATACTCTTTGCTAGGTACTTTCAGTTAAATAACCAACGTTAGAAAACCACATTTTAAAAGCCACAGTTAAATACCCATTGTGATATTACAAAATGGGGCACTGCTCATGGCAACACATGGTCGCTCATCAATACGATGCTGGGTTTAGCATGTGAACTCAAGACAACCAAAAGATAGACAACCTAAAAAGTCCGATCGGCAAAACTGATTTTCACACCATGGGCGCCTGTTTTGACATTCTTGAGCTAATTGAAACAAAACCATAAATTTTAATCGTCCTTTCATACCAATATCTTAAAATAACCGCCTAAATAGACGGTTATTTTTTAAATTTTACCTATGCTTAGTTATCACTTATCAAGGATTGAATGATACGGTTATCAAGATACAAAGATTAACGTTCACTGAATGTCACCTCGGAAGTTGCTTATGATTAAATTTTGGTACAAACAATTCCCTCAGTATCCGCCTGATCACCCTGATTATTGGCGCATTCGCTTAATCGAACATTCGTCACTCATTACCACGAGTTACTTTCTCATTCTTACCCTGATCAACCTATTCTATTTTGAAGGTTATCAATATGCCTTGCTCGACGGTTCAGGCTTAGTTATCTCATTGGGTATTTACTGTCGTTTTCGTCGCACGGGTCATGTAAAGATAACCGCATGGGCTGTCACTCTCATGGTAGCCAGTTTAATTATGCTATTTGTGATATCAGCCAAAGGGTATTCTCATTCACTGTTTTGGGCGACGCTTATTCCGCCTTTTTCATTTTTTCTTATCGGTCGAACATGGGGCACATTTATTTCATGCATCTGCTTTAGTGTGTGTGCTTTTATTGTTTACCTGCAAACGCAAGACTCTCAGCCAGTGGCCTTTAGCACCGGCTCATTATTCAACGTTATTGAAGTGTGTATTGCACAAATTTTACTGTTTAGATTTTACGAAAAAACCCGTTTTTCAGCTTATAAAAAACTGGCACTGCGTAATTTAGAAATCCAAAAAATGGCTGAAACAGATAAACTCACCGGACTGTATAACCGTGAAAAACTCGATTTTGCGCTTGATACTCTACTGACCACACCAGCAGCTAATGCGCCCATGGCAACAGAAAGCGCTAACGCGACAAAACGAACAGACGAAGCACCGATTATTTACCAACCTTATGCGGATGACCATCCGCTGAAAAACCATCAAACAACTCAAGATTTACTCAGTAAACAAGCTGCCACTCAATACCCTATTTCGGTAGCAATTATCGACATCGATCATTTTAAACAAATTAATGATAATCACGGCCATTTATTCGGAGACAAAGTGCTATGCCAACTCGCGCAATTATTACAAAACCAAATGCGTAGCGACGATTTATTAGCACGCTGGGGCGGCGAAGAATTTGTGGTGGTTTTACCCAACACGACATTGGCTGATGCTGTTGAGTTAACCGAAAGGTTAAGGCTGTATATTGCCATGCAAAATATTCAAGCAATGGAACTGACAATTAGCTTAGGTGTCGCCCAGTATAGAGTAGAAGACACGGCTCACAGCTTGCTTGACCGCGCAGACAAAGCCTTATATTCAGCAAAATCTGGCGGCCGAAACTGTGTAGCAGCGGCTTAGTAGGATAAAGAACAATTAACAATTAACAATTAACAGAATATTGAATCTTACTCTTGTAAGCGACTCGCTGGCGCAGCCACAATATAATGCTTACCATTAATGCGCTCAATAATTTGCGTTGCGGTTAAATCATGCACCACATTAACCACCGTTGAAGCCGCATCGGTAATGGCCCCTATGACCACTAAAATAGGGATCACTTCCATCGGTAAACCTAAAGTGGTCACAATAAAGATTTCACCTAAAAATGCTCCGCCCGGTACTCCGCCAATGATAAATGCCGATAATACCGAAATCAAAATCGTCAGCATAAATACATCGGTCGTAAAATCGAGACCTAATAACGAATAAATAAACACGATTTTTAGTGCGGTAATAGCCGCTGCACCGCCTTTATTGAGATTCACTAGTAACGGTAAGCTAATCTCGGCAATTTGCTCATTTAGGCCCATTTTAGCCGCACTGCGAATAGTCACAGGTAACGTCGCTAACGACGAGCTAGTGCCTAATGCCGTCACAGCAGGTTCAAGCATATGTTGCCAAAAACGTTTCACACCTTGTGCACCACCGCCAATCCACGCATATAACGTCGAACCTAACGTTAGGTAAATAGCCATCGCCACGAAAAACAGCCCCACAGCTCGAGCAAATGTCCCCATTAATTCAGTATCTTGACTAGCCATAGTCGCGGCAAAATAAGCACCAAGCCCAATTGGAGCCACATACATTAATATCGAAATCACTTTCATGATCACGGTATTTAAACTGTCTAGCATGCGCCCCACTCTCTGGCCATCTTCACCGGATTGACCAATGGCCACACCGCCAATCACCGACATAATAATCAATGCTAATATGTTTGATTTAGAGAGTAGTCCGACAAAATCGTTAGTTGTGAGTAAGCTGACAAAGTCCATGCTACCCGAGGCAGAATCAACGGTATTGGCTAAGTCTAATGTCACCCCTTGCGCGGGATCATATGCTAATGCCAACAACACTACGCCCACTGACGGAATAATCGCCATGACAATCGACACAGCCATAATAGACACCAGTATCGCGCCTAATTTCTTTAAATCGGTCATGTGAGCAATAGATGACATCACACTCACAGCAACCAAAGGTACGATGATCATAAACAGTAGATTGAGAAATATTTGTCCAATAGGCTTAAGCTTGATAGCCCATTCAGGAAATAACCCACCAAACAATCCGCCCAGCAGTAAGGCACTCAGTAAAATAATGGACGAACGATAAGCACGTAAGCTACTCAGCATATTGGATCCTAAGAATAATTAAACAAAGATGGAATAGGCAGCAGACTCGGCCCAAAGAACGATTAACGCGTTAACAACTAACAGAAAATGCAGATGTACAATTAACCCTATCAAGATGCTAGCAATTTTCACTATCGACAATCACTATCGACAATGATTATCAACAACCGCTATCGATTTTCACTGTCGATCATCACTCTCTACAATGACGTACTAACAACATAACTTAATGATAAATATGACACAAAACCAATACTATACACAACTACAAACCGCACTAGCCGTTCGGCAACGCTTGGATTTCAATAATGAGCCCTTCAGGGCCGCGAACAAAAATTTGTTTAACCGACTTTCCCGGCACTTCACTCATAGAATAGCGCAGGCCCAGTTTGGCAATTCTTGCCATGACATCTTGATAGTTATCACTGAAAAAACTCACATGATGAACAATATTTTGCGGTTGCTCATTTTGCGACAGTTGATAGCTTACCTCTGCCTGCTGGTTAGCAAAAATATGTATCACATCTTTGTCACCGGCAAATAAAAAATAACCAGAAAACTCAAGATTAGGCCGATCACCAACGGTTAAATCTAATAGCTCCACGAGAAAATCGCTCATTTTTTGCGGATTTCTAGCACTTAGTGACAAATGATCAAAGCGAATATTCATACCACGCCCTTTTAGAATATAGCCGACTTTAACGATCTTTATCAGCAAAGCCTTATATTACTGGGATTATGACTACCAATGAACCACCACAAAAGCTAAACATTATCAAAAATTATTTGATAATCAATTAGCGAGACAATTCTTCAGTAAACATTAATACCATTGACACCACACTATCCACACCTTTGTATCGATCGGATAGCAGAAGATGCAACTCACATATGTTGTGCTATATGAATAAGTTAATCATTAAGTCAGTGTTGAATAGGGAAGCAACAGTATTTGTAACAAATACAATATGAAATGATTGAGTTGAAAAAAGTAATTTTAAATAGGTATTAGATAGGATTAAAACGTTGTTAACTCAAAGCAGAGTATAAATATAATGTACAACATCACGGTAACGAGAGATTTTATGGTGCTGCGCAATAGGGAAGTAAATAATGGCAGTAATAATCAGTAAATGAAGGAAGCTTGCTCACTCGCAAGCTTCCTAAAGCTAAACTACATGTCGATATAGATTGGCCAACCAAGTAGACCAATTAAGCCTTCTTTGTATTCCAGGCGCTCCAATCGTTCAGGAGAGGCATTTTGAATGGCCAACTCTTGATAACTTCGAGAGAAATGCAGGGTCCGCAACAATGCTGCGTTAAAATGCTTACCTAAATCTAAACGAATTGCATCAGCAAGCTCGTTAGGTAACTCGGCCAAAGCCACCTTAGTTTGTAGCTCGATAAATTCGAGGTTAAACCATTCATCTTTAAGTTCTATACGAGCCATGCGGCGTTTAAGATCTTGACGGACTTTTTTACCGTCAAAAAATATCCGATATAACACGGCTTCTGCCAGAGTACTTTCTAGATTGATATAATCCATTGGATCAAAAGTGCCGACAATGTAGAACTGAGCCAATAAGGCATTAATAGATTGCTGGCGATTATGCTCAGCTAATGCTTCTTGGTAGTAAGCCCAGCCTTGCCATTCGTCACAATCAGGTGGACTCGACACTTGATCAAGCAATACTTTATCTACGTCACCATAAACAGATTTACCATGAAGCCTGTGTTGGCTAACTTTAGTAAGCATCCCCCAGCCCTTCTGGAACGACTTAACTACGCCGTCATCAGTCAGTAGCAACCGTATAGCATTAGCCTGACTTTGGTCCGATAATGCCATTAAGCCAATGCTAACAATGCCAATGACATCTTGCGCGGCTTCTTCAAGCAAATGCATTTTATACTTGTTATAAAACTTATCAGCGAACTTAAGGCTCATCAAAATGGCTTTCGCTTTGATCTGTCCCAATTGCTCATTACTGAGCAATTCTTCGGTTCGGCCATAAGCCAACACCCGACTCAGATAGGGACCCTGATTTTCGTCACGTAATACCAATTGCATTTGCAGAACCCTTAATCAAGAAAGCTAAACATGTCATCAACTTCAGCATACTCGTCGGTGACCTGGTTCTTTTCTTTCGCCTGTATCACTAACTCGCTGGCAAACTGGCTGATAATTAACTGCCAGTCAGAGCCGGTGTTACGCAGCATGTTCTTAATCGCCTTTTCAACATTAGGCGCTCGATCGCGGATCAATGCTAATAAACTACGAGGGTCATCGATGCTAAGACTGTGAGCCTCTTCATCGGCTTGCCAATCTGAGTAACCCACGGTTTCTTCATCCGCTTCATCATCAAAAGTGTCGTTTATCTCATCGTCATCACCGCTGCTACCGCCTAAAATAAGCTCGATAAACGGAATCGATAGATAAAACAGCGCAGCAGGATCTTCAGCCAAACACTCTAAAATTGCGGTTTGTTTCTCTTCATTGTCTTGGATTCGAATAAGATAAGTCATAAAATCAAAAGTATGCTGCATTAACTCTTCGGCATTACTTTTGATTTTTTCTTCCCAATAAAGCGGCTGCTGGCAAACAATGTCGCGGATCTGTTCTGGAGTCATTAACTCAGACATAATCGATGGACACGAAATATCATGCTGACTGTTAATTTGTGTCAACGTAACGATATCCATTTTCTCGATAACTTCAACCAACTGATCATCTGACATCGACGATGCAATCAATTCAAATCTCTTGCTGGCCTGTTTAGGCTCAACATTAGCCAGCTCTTGTATTTCAGCTGCGGTTATTTCAATGAGACTGTTCATTCGATATCCTCGTCATATTGGTCATAATAACCTTCTTCATCGCTATCATAGTCCGTGTCGTCATCATCGTTTTCATCACGTTCATGCTCATGAAGACCATCAGAATCATCTTCCTCAGGCTTGGGCGCTGTATCTCCCTGAGTCTCTAACAGATACACCACGGCACAACTTTCAATGAGCAAATCTTCGTTATATTTGCGTACCGCAAGCGCCAGAGGTAGATCGGCGTTGTTAAACGCAATCGTCGTTTTAAATTCATCCCAGCTTGGGTGAATATTCAAGCTAATCCAATGTGCCCATTGGCGCTTTGACTCAGGCGAGAACTTAACTCTTTCATAAAGTGCAACAGGTAAATATTCAGGGACTGAATCTAGCATCCCAGGATCGGCCAACAATATCTCTCTGATTTGGCTGGTAAACTTTGCCAGTGCATTTGGCGTATCAGGGTCGTTGTAAGATTCTATATTGTCATTGGCATTATTTTTTAGCTCATTAATGCGTGAGATATTAAGATGTTTAGCCATGGGATACTCAGGAATAATATTCGTCCCACAACTCGCGCATAGCGGCTGTGGGATCGGTAACAATTACGTTGTTAAAATCATTGATAAAAGCATTTCTCTGCTTTTTATCTGACAACACTTCGTAAGCTTTTTTGACTCGTTGGAGCTGGACAGATGCTTGTTGCTTTTCATCATCAGACGCCCCAAGTAATTTGTCAGGATGGTACTTATTCGATAAACGTTTATAGGCTTTTTTTATGTCATCTTCTTTGGCATTGGCTCTGACGCCCAGTACGCTAAAGTGGTTAATCATAGTTATTCCTGCAGGCGATGTGGCAGTGATTGCGAGATAAAAAAGTCTGTAAATAGATAAATTTTTTAGCCCGCTATTATATCAACAATCACAGGCTTGCAGCAAACATAAACCCAAGTTAAGTTGCAATCATTTAAGACATCAATTTTAGGACATCAATTTCAGGACAGTAATTTTATGACAGCTATGACACCCAAAAAGCAGCGTTGTCATTAACAGGTGTTATCTTTGCTGCCGTTAAGATGCCACCAGCCAAGTTGAATGATGCGATATTAACAATATCCACGCCTATCTGAGTTTGCTAGCATGATGCTTTAACGGCAAAACACCTGCAAAAATTACCCCATTTCAATCAGACTCACAAATTCGCGCATCGCAGGTGAAACACTGTATTTGCGGGTAATAAACACCGTATTACCCGATTCGATACCTTGCAGTTGTCGGTAATGCAGATTGAATAACTGCTGAGCTGATTTTGCAATACCGCTGCTGACAATCGCGTAGCCAATATTGTGTTTTACCGCGCTGACTAGATGAAATAACGAATCGGTTTCTAACACCACATTAAAGCGTAAATCCGTTTCTGCCATCGCATTATTAATGTATTGCCTAAACTGCATATTTTGGCTCAACAACACCAATGGTAAACGTTGCAAATTATTAAGGGTTAATCGGTTATCACTTAGCGCAGTAGTGTCGAGCTGATTAACAAGTGCTTGGGTTGATAATACCGCCATATCATTATCAATCTGCGGATAAAAATGAAACGTGCGACGATTCGCCTCAGTAAGGTTTTCATCAAACCCTAAACCGATATCAATTTGATGCAAAGTCAGTTGCTCAATCAGCTTTTCATTGGTGGTCACTAAAAGCGTCACGGCAATATTAGAATGCAGCTCGTTGAATGCTTTAATTATCGGCATAATATCGACACTCGACTGCGGCACAATGCCAATCCGCAAAGAGCCGATTAAGGGCCCACTAAACACACTCAATTCTTGTTTTAGCGCCGCTTGATCTAACAGCATTTTTTCTGCATAGCGCAATACAATCTGTCCAGCATCGGTTAACGCAACAAACTGACTGCCGCGCACCACTAGCTCGGTACCAAAGCTTTTTTCCAACGCGGTAATACTGGCAGACAAAGTCGGCTGGGTAATATGGCAAGCTTTGGCTGCTTTAGCAAAATGCTTAAACTGCGCTAATTCATAAAAATAATGTAACTGTCTCAGGTTCATACGCCCTTCAAAGTCTCCCTATCAATTCCACTATATTAATAGATAAAAACTATCACCGCATAAATTTGTTTGATTGGCTTTGTGTATTAGTGCCCCCTAAACTGTGATCCACGTCCGGTTTTGAGTCTATACACATGAATGCTTCATATAAATGGTTGCCCCCCATTGAACATCTGGTAGAGGAAGCGGCTGCCGCCATTAATATTAACGGGATTAACTATGCTGTGATGATGGTCACCCCTGATGATATTGAAGATTTTGCGATTGGTTTTTTATTTGCCGAAGCCATTATCCAACACGATCATGACATACATGACATTCAAATAACGCCATCAGATAGCGGCTTTATGGTTGAAGTGACTATCGCCAATCGTTGTCTGTCGGCCTTAAACAGTAAAAAACGTCGGCTCGTGGGTGCAACAGGTTGCGGTATCTGCGGTGTTGAAGCAATAGAACATGCACTGCCTCAATTAGCTATTCTTCCGGTCACACGCCCCATTGACATTAATAACCTTGAAACCTTAAAACAACGTATTGCCGACAGCCAAATAAAAGCTCAACAAAGTGGTGCGATACATGCGGCTTTAGCGTTAACAGCACAAGGCGACATTATCGCCTGTCGTGAAGACATCGGCCGTCATAATGCACTCGATAAACTTATCGGCATGTTAATAAGGCAAACAACCGCGACGCAAAAAACATCATGTAATACCTTATTAATCACCAGTCGTTGTAGCAGTGAATTGATCCATAAAGCGGTTCTTTTTGGCGCTAACAATCTTATTAGTCTAGCTTCGCCAAGCCAACTGGCAGTAAAGCTAGCACTAAAATACAACCTCAATATTATTCACATACCCAAGTTTTCAGCGCCTATTTATTATTCCAGTTACGATTGTCATTTTAATGTTAACCGTCTATCGCTGAGCCCTATCGGAGAAATTCATGTCTAGTCATCACCAAAAACCAACTAAAGCCGGCGGATTTCCTTCACTGCAAGCCACATTTACTCATGTACTTCGCAGCCAACACACCAAGCAAAACCTTAAAAACTTACTCCGTGTTAATCAAACTGATGGCTTCGATTGCCCGGGTTGCGCATGGGGTGATAACAAGCAAGGTGCATTTCAGTTTTGCGAAAATGGCGCCAAAGCTGTGGCATGGGAATCAACAGGCAAAGGCGTTGGCCGCGATTTTTTTGCTCAACATTCGGTACGCCAACTAACAAAACAGACTGACTACTGGTTAGAGTATCAGGGGCGTTTAACCGAACCAATGCGCTTTAATGCGATAACCGATCACTATGAACCAGTAACCTGGCCTGAGGCATTTTCGATTATCGCCACCAAGCTCAACAGTTTAAGTAACCCTGACCAAGTTGAATTTTACACTTCTGGACGCGCCAGTAACGAAGCCTCCTATCTCTACCAGCTCTTTGGCCGGCTTTATGGCACCAATAACTTTCCCGATTGCTCTAACATGTGCCACGAAGCTAGCGGTGTCGCATTAATTAACGCCATTGGAATAGGTAAAGGCACGGTAGTATTAGAAGATTTTGATGCCGCCGAAGCCATTTTTGTGTTTGGGCAAAACCCTGGCACCAACCACCCAAGAATGATGAATACTCTGCGCAAGGCCGCCAAACAAGGAGGTAAAATTGTCACTTTCAATAATCTTAAAGAAGTTGCCTTAGAAAAGTTCGCCAGTCCACAAAGTCCTATAGAATTGCTCACTCCTGCAGCCACTACCATCAGCCATTTGTATTTAACCCCTAAATTAGGCGGCGATATGGCCGCTGCGCGAGGCATGGCTAAATTTATTATTGAACAACGTCCAGATAAAATAGACCATGAGTTTATACAGCAGCACAGTGCATTTTTTGAAGATTATCAACACAGTGTTACACACACTAGCTGGGATAAAATAGAACAACAATCTGGACTGACAAAAGCAGAGATTATTCAAGCCGCGACCGTGTTCAGTGACAGCAAAACCGTGATCAGTTGCTGGGCAATGGGCTTAACTCAACATAAGCATTCGGTCGACATTATTCGTGAAGTCGTTAATCTGCATCTGCTATGTGGTCAAATAGGTAAAAAAGGCGCCGGATTATGCCCTGTTCGCGGCCACAGTAATGTGCAAGGCAACCGCACAATGGGCATTAATGAAAAGCCGTCTGCCGCTTTTATTACCCGCTTAGAACAGCATTTGTCTACCAGCTTACCGCGGCAAGCGGGCCACAATGTGGTCGAAGCCCTTAAAGCCCTGCACAGTAAACAGAGTAAGGTGCTAATTTGTTTAGGTGGAAATCTCGCGGCTGCGGCGCCCGATACTGATTTTACATACCAAGCAATGCGCAATGCTGAACTCAATGTTCAAATCAGCACTAAGCTTAATCGCAGCCACTTACAAGTAACACACGACGCCTTAATTTTACCTTGTTTAGGCCGCACTGAATTAGACAAGCAGCAAAGCGGCATTCAAAAAATCACCGTTGAAGACACCTTTAGTATGGTTCATGCTTCAACAGGCATGACCGAACCCGCCTCTGAACAATGTTTATCTGAAATTGATATTGTCGCTCAAATGGCTCATGCAACATTTAACCATTCCGGCTCGACTCAGATCAACTCAACAAACCATGCCGCAAATAAACTAGATTGGCTGGCATTACGTGATGACTATGCACTAATTCGTCAGCTTATCGAAAATACCATCGACGGCTTTAGTGACTTTAATCAACGTATCGAGCAACCTGCCGGGTTTTATCTGGGGAATAGCGCTGCTGAGCTTATTTGGAATACCACTAACCAGTTAGCTCAATTTAATCCTAGTCAGTTGCCAAATTCAGTTATTGCAGATTGCTCAAGCAACGCACAAACAACTGCGTCATCCGCCGAACAACACCCTATTTTTTTACTGCAAAGTTTGCGATCTCACGACCAATACAACACCACTATTTATGGCATGGACGACCGATATCGCGGTATTAAAGGTAAGCGGAATGTATTGTTTATGAACCAACAAGATGCTGTTCAGCTTAATCTGCTTGAAGACCAACTTATTGATATACAGTCTATTGCCAACGACAATATCGTCCGCAAAGTCTGTGGCTTTAGCGTGGTTTATTACGACATTCCACGCGGTAACATTGCTGCTTATTACCCTGAGACGAATCCACTGGTGTCAATCAACAGCGTCGGAATTGGCTCTTACACCCCAACCTCAAAATCAATCCCGGTGGTTATTACTCCATCAACCAAACAGGTGATTAGCGTGGCTCAGGTGTAAGTAACCTAAACTCGGGATAACAATACTCAAACAATGTAGCCCTAGCGCATTAGCGCTGGGCAACTAAATCGGCCAAAACTTGTTTATATGCTTCAACTGGATGCGCGCCAGTTAATGCACTCGATTGGTTAAAAATGACCGTGGGCACACCCGAAATACCGAGTTGCTGCCAATGGGCTTCTTTGGCGCGAACCTGTTCAGCCACTGCTGCGTTATCAAGTAAACTCATGGCTTCTGCGGCATTAATACCCACTGCGGTGAGCTCAGCGGTCAACACCTCACGGTTTGAAATATCTTTATGTTCGCTAAAAAAGGCGCTGAATAAACGCAATTTAAGCTCCGTTTGCTTACCGACCTCTTTCGCGTATTCCAACAACACATGAGCGTCTAAAGTGTTAACCATTTTCATCTGTTCAAAATAGTCAAAAATAAAGCCATGTTCAGCCCCCTGTTGAGCAATATTGGCCCGTGCACGAACGCTACCTTCTGGGGTTGTGCCGTATTTTCTGGCTGAATGCTCACGCAGATTTTCACCTTCAGCAGGCATGTTAGGGTTAAGTTCAAATGGTTGCCACTCAATCTCAACTTGATCTTGCAGCCCAAGTTCATTTATCGCTGCTTCTAAGTGTTTATAACCGACGATGCACCAAGGGCACACTACATCTGAAATAATATCGAGCTTAATCTTTGCTGTCATTTGGCTGTCCTCATCTCTTCAAGTACGCTTTTTCACTGTAACGTGATAAAAAAATACCAATGCCATTTGCGATAACGCGGCATTGGTATTATGAAGTCATACATGAATCTACTTATCGTGAATGATAATCTTTGATAAAAATGTCGGTAAAATGTTAGTAAAAAATTACCAAGTAAACTTTTTGAATGCATCATCAACCGGTGTTTTTGCCACATGGTTGGTATAGTTACTGATCACTTTTTGTGACAGACCTAAAATGATTTCTAATACCTGCTGTTGGCCATAACCTGCGGCATAGAATGCTGCTAGTTCTGCTTCAGAAATATTGCCGCGGTTACGTACGATACTTAATGTCGCATCTTGTAACGCTTGTAATTTAGCGTTTGGCATCGCCTCTTTATTACGTAGTGCTTCAGTTAACGCTGGGTCTACTTTCATTGAATGTGCAATACCTGTATGGGCTGGTACGCAGTAACCACATTCGTGTTCAACATTAATGGTTTGCCATACAACCGTTAGCTCTTCAGGGTTAAATGATGTGTCTAAAAAGGCCTGATGTAACTGTTGGTAAGCTTGCAACGTGCTTGGAGACTCTGCTAAAACGCCAAATAGATTGGGAACCATACCCATTTGTTTTTTAGCACCCTCTAACATAGCTTTGCTGCCTTCTGGTGCGGTGTCTACTGTATGAATAGTAAATGCAGTCATAATATTCTCTCTTCTAGATAAATAAATTTAGGAGCGTTTCGTTTCGAATTGAGTCCACTATAAACCAATTTGAACAATCGCTCAAGTTTATTTTGAGTGATCGCTCAAATAATTTATCGTCATTCAAATCACACAATAAAATAACAGCCCACCTTGTTGCGCTACATTGCCTTCATACATCGACGACACTGTAGCGCAACATGAAATCAAACCGTTAGCTAAACGCCATATAACGTCACCACCACCGCGCCACCTAAACCTACATTATGTTGCAGCGCTAATGTGGCATTGTCGACTTGCCGGTTGCCAGCTTGACCACGTAAGTGCCATGTCAGCTCGGTACATTGTGCCAGCCCAGTGGCACCAATTGGATGTCCTTTCGACATTAATCCACCCGATGGCCCAATAACAAATTTGCCACCATACGTGTTGTCACCATTGGCAATCAATTCAGCTGCGCCGCCTTCAGGACATAAGCCTAATGCTTCATAAGTGATCACCTCATTTGGGGTAAAACAATCATGCAGTTCTATTACATCGATATCGTTGGGGTCGATACCAGCATCATCATAAACCTGCTGCGCCGCTTGTTGGCTCATTCCCTTACCGACGGCATAAATTGGGTCTTGCCACGACTGCTCGGTATCAGTTGCCATTGCCTGCGCAATAATCTTTACCTTGGATGTAATGCTGTTTTGACGGGCAAACTGTTCGCTGCAAACGATGGTCGCTGCGGCACCACAAGTGGGAGGACAAGCCATAAGCCGAGTTAAATAATTATCGTAAATTAACTTATCATCAAGCACTTGCTGATACGTTAATGGCGTTGAAAACATCGAGTATGGATTTTGTAGCGCATGACGACGTGACTTTTCGGCCACCTTGGCAAAAATATCGGCACCGACATGATACTTATCCATATAATAACGACCTGCAGCACCAAAAGCCCGTAATGCAATTGGACCTTGCGGGGCATTAAACTGCTTTAACACTGGCTCAATCCGCTCAAAAGGGCTTTCTCTGTCGGTCCAATGCGATCCCAATGCACCTGGTTGCATTTCTTCAAATCCAAACGCTAACGCACAATCCACTTGTCCAGACAATACCGCCTGGCGCGCTAGAAATAACGCAGTCGAGCCACTAGAACAATTATTATTAACATTGATAATTGGAATGCCGCTTTGAATTACATCGTAGAATGCATGCTGAGCGCAGGTGCTGTCGCCATAAATATAGGCACCATATGCTTGGCCAACTGACTTGGCGTCAAGCCCTGCATCGGTTAATGCTAACTTAATCGCTTTAGCCGCCATGACACGATAGGGTTCATGCTTACCTGGTTTGCAAAATGGGATCATTCCCACTCCTGCCACTCTTACTGCTGTCATATTGCTCCCGTAATGCTGTTTCTAGTGAGATGTTATTGGGGATCAGTTATTGATAATTTGGAATAGGGATCTTTACAACCGATGTATTTAAGCCCTCGTTATTGGACAATATTAGCTTAATGACAACTGTTAACATAAAGTTAATTTACCTGTAGTACAACGCACCAAATGAAAGCGATAGCGCACCAAAATGAAACATTATCAGTCCAAGCATCAATCGTTACTGACACTATTGAGCATTGAACTGACACAAAAACGCACCGAAGTAGAACATTTAACGGATCATTTCAGCAACATTTTCAGCTATTTGCACCATATGGGTTCATGAATATGCCAGTCAAGTAACGGTTTAGGAATGACTTTTGCTTTATAAAAGTATGAATTTCAACAGAGAATCGTTTTGTGGGAACTGAAATGAATAATATTAGTGATGCTATTGGCGTCATTGCACAAAGTGCAGACACCTTGTTTATCTTACTTGGTGCAATTATGGTGTTAGCCATGCACGCAGGCTTTGCATTTTTAGAAATGGGCACAGTGAGACATAAAAACCAAGTCAATGCCTTGGTGAAAATTCTAACTGACTTTGCTTTTTCCGCTATTGCCTACTTTGTCATTGGTTATCAAATTGCTTACGGCAATCACTTTTTTGTCAGCGCAGAAAGCTTAACCACTGATAATGGTTACCAACTGGTTAAATTTTTCTTCTTACTCACATTTGCAGCAGCCATTCCAGCCATTGTATCTGGCGGTATTGCTGAACGCGGCAGTTTTAGGCCTTTTTTATTGGCTTCAGCTTTGATTGTTGCCTTCGTATACCCGCTATTTGAAGGGATTATGTGGAACGGTAATTATGGCTTCCAAGCTTGGTTAGAAAGCCAATTCGGCGCCCAATTCCATGACTTTGCAGGTTCCGTTGTAGTGCATGCCATGGGCGGTTGGTTAGCATTAGTCGCCATCTATTTATTAGGTGCCCGACGCGGCCGCAAACCCGGTATCGCTTTTGCGCCATCAAATATTCCCTTTCTAGCGCTAGGCTCTTGGGTGCTGATTGTCGGTTGGTTTGGCTTTAACGTTATGTCAGCGCAAACCCTCGATGGAATTAGTGGCTTAGTGGCGGTAAACAGTTTAATGGCTATGGTTGGCGGTACGGTTGTGGCCCTTGTGGTGGGTAAGAATGACCCTGGTTTTATGCATAACGGACCACTAGCTGGCTTAGTGGCTGTGTGTGCCGGTTCTGACTTAATGCATCCTGTTGGCGCATTTGTGGTTGGCGGTGTCGCTGGAGGTTTGTTTGTTTTCGTATACACCAAATTACAGCGCAGCAACAGAATAGACGACGTTCTAGGTGTATGGCCACTACACGGTTTATGCGGTGTGTGGGGCGGTATTGCAGCGGGTATTTTTGGCCAGCAAGCTTTCGGAGGCCTTGGCGGAGTCAGCTTTATTTCACAACTTATCGGTAGTGTTGCTGGTGTTGTAGTGGCAATTGTTGGCGGTATGATTGTGTATGGCGTAGTTAACAAGCTATCGAGTTTACGCTTAAGCCAAGAAGATGAATTTATTGGGGCGGATTTAGCGATTCACAAAATTGGTTCAACCAATTCAGATAAGTAGTTAAAAAAGATAACCATTAAAAAAGGCAGAATCTTCATTCTGCCTTTTTTGTCTCCTTTGTCCCGTCCTGAAATATGTTCGCTCATTAAAGATAAATAAATTCATTAAAATCAATAATATTAAACCCTTATCGCCAATTCGAAACACCCCAAAATGAACACTTAATCAGGGAGACGTATGCGGCCATCATTCAGCGTCTTTGGCCTTAATAAAATAACTGACTTAAGCATAAATTTACATTGCAAAAATCATATCTAAATCCTAGTATACGCAAAAAATAAACAATAAATTTACATAAAAATCACACTTATATAGCATTGTCACAAGGATGAAAAATGTTAACCAAAAACCAACTTTCGTTTGCCTTAGCGATTTTATTTTCCCTTTCTGCTTGTGGCGGTGGCGGAGACTCATCAGACTCTCCTTCAGAAACACCTGATGGTTCAACAAACACGAACTCACAATCTAATATCATTAAAAATGCCGATAATTATAATGCGATTGAACTTGAAAACGCTGCAGCGCAGTTAATCATCGCACGCTATACGGGGTCAAAATCATTGGCCACATTGACGCTAACAAATACCCAACATGCCTTTAAACAAGTCATAAATGGAGAAGGTATATTACTGCCCAACTTACATTTAGAAGAGCTTGATTATAATGTTAACGAATCTGGTAAAGTGGATTTTACTGCTCAATGCTCTACCTCCGGCAGTGTCAAATTTAAAGGTCAGTTAAGTACTCAATTTACGGGTAACCTTGCCATTAGTTACAATAATTGTAGTGATGGTTATAGCAATAATGTAACCGGCAATATGGCTTTTTCAATAAAAACTGCCACAGAAAGCCAATACAATTTTAGCTTTAACTTTGATAATTTATCTTGGAAAGAAGGTAATCTCACAACATCACTCACTGGCACCTATGGAATTAATAGTCAAGAAACGCCTAATACTTCCCAATACAGCAATAGTATCAAAACCAATCTTCTTTATACTTACTCAGGCCAAACTCAAGCACTTGTTCAGATAACTCAAACTCAATCGTATAAGGATAACCTGTTTAGTTGGGTTATTTCAGGTTCATACTTTCACAGTAAGATTGGTCAATTCAATATATCTACCAATGCTTTAGATGGAAATTTAGAACAAGGAAAGATCATATTTAAGGGCACCAATTCGTCTACGCTGGAGTTTTTGAATGGTCCAGTAAAATATACTCAAGATACAGACAACAATGGCATTGATGATGTAGGTACTTACTTTGCATCTATTTATGACTTAATCGACAGTAATTTATCAAATAAACAGCTTGTTGATGTGGCTAAGATGTCATTACCTCCAGAAGCTTCAGCGCCCTATGGAAATAATTATCAGTTATATACAACTACACCACTGACTGTGTCGCCTGGGTATTATTACGACCCAGATAACAGCAATGACCAACTCACTGTCAGTTACCGTTGGTACATTAATGGCCAACCTGTCGCAGGGCAAACAAGTAATATCCTACCAGCTCATATTGCTGTTTTCGGCGATGAAGTAAAAGTGGTAATGGTCGTCTCCGATGGGATTAACACTGTTGAAAGTGATTACTTTTTCTTTACCATTAATGACTCACCGTCACAATTTAATGCGGTTAATCTCCCAAGCAACATTCAATCGGGACAAACCGTGCAATTTAGCGCATTGCTCACCGACCCAGACAATATTGATCCATCAAAAATTGGATCCTTAATTTCAGGCCCTAATGGTGCAACCATTGACAGCCAAGGTCTGGTCACGTGGCATGTAGGAAGTGACTATATTTTTCCACAGCAAAGTGTCGATTTTGTTTTTGCACTGACCGATTCAAATGGCAACATTCTAGAATCAGCAACGGTTTCACTTGATGTGAATGCCGATAAGCCAATGCCACTGGCTCGTTCAGGTATTGAGGTTCCTTATTACGAAAAATCTATGTGGGTGGGTGATTTTGATGGCAATGGTATTAATGAAGTCATATCAACAGATAATAACAACAGGCTGTTCATTCTAACCGAACAAAATGGTAGTTATGTGCAAACCTGGCTTTATCCATTTAAAGTGGCATCACAAGGCACAATTCAACAAGTTCTGGTTTTTGATACTAACAAAGATAATCGTGATGATATTGTGGTAATAACAACACACGGGATCAGTGTTATTAACGATCTCAATGCCTTGTCATACGAATTATTAGCTACAGATGATACGATCTTCAGCGCTGCAATTGATGATATCGATAATGACGGGGTCCCAGAAATTGCTTATTTGCATTCTCGAGCGCTGACTTCTTACGATGCAGAACCCATGCTCAGTGTTATCAGTATGTCAGCACCTTCAGAAACGCTGTTTACAACCAATATTAGTGCTCAACAAGTCATCTTTTCCAATGTAGACCTACAACCAGGCCTTGAACTGATCACAAATACTGGCTTGGTTTACGATACCCAGAGTTGGCAAAATAAATGGGCTAACAGCACGCCATTTGGAGACCGAGCCGTAACTGCCGGTGACTATAACGACGATGGTGTTAATGAAATTGCCGGCGCGAATAATTGGGGAGCTATCACTGTCTATTCTGCAGTCAATAAATCGCAATTAGCGACGACAGAAGTCTTTAATACTTGTTCCATCAGTACCATTAATTTGGATAATGATAAGGCCGACGAGTTAGTGGTTGGTGAATGTCAGTCAGGACAATTGCATGCTTATAACTTAAATATTAATACACTCTCTGAGTTATGGTCTGTATATATTCCATATACAGGGGTGAGTTCGTTAACTGTGGGTGATTCAGACAATGATGGCGAAGACGAACTTCATTGGGGCTCTGGCACAATGAGCACCGGGGCAGACAGTTTTCATGTCGCAGATCTCGGCATTAATACGATAAACATCAAACCATCAACCCCCACCATTCAATTAGATACTTTTAGCAGTGCTGGTTGGTCAACTATTACTGATAATGATGAAAAAGCCGTATTCTTTGTTCCGCAAACAGCAAGCGGTTATGAAGGAAGCCGAATCCTGACAATGGCAGCAGATGGCTCTTACCAATTGAGTGAGCAAATATCGTCCAATTGGGATAATAGCTTTCATGCCGTCACCACTGATTACAATCATGACGGTTTTGGTGATTTACTGCTGCCAACAACAGAATATTACGATGGGCGCATGAGCGTTATGCAATTATTTGATTATAGCTTCCATTGGCAATCTACAATCAGCAGCCAATCTGATATTGGCGTGATAAAGGCATTTGATATCAATCAAGATGGATTTGAAGATGCCATTTATGCCGATGAAAAAGTACTCAAAATTGTCAATATTGAAGATCAAAGTCTGATTGCGCAATACAGTTTTGAAAGCAATATCACAGACTTTGTTATATATGAAAACACCGTGATTGTGGCCCGAAAAGATACGGTCAGTGTATTAACGCTAAATACTTACTCTCTGTCAGAGCAGTCTTTTATCAATCAACGTTGCCAATATTTAACGTTACTCAACAAAGACACCGACCTTCAACAAGAACTAATTTGTATTGAAGGTGATCATTATGAAAACATCAGTAATATCTATACATACGAAATAGACAACTTAGTGCTTGTTGAGAAAAGCAAAAAAGCATTCGATCGTTCAATCTATGGTATTGCTATCGATGAATCTACCCGTAATAACCAAGGGTATTTTGTCACTGTCCAAAAAGGTCAAGGTTATGCCGGTGAGTCTGATGTCAGTTACCACATTGAAAAACATGACGCTAACAGTAATGTCGTCTGGCGAAGCCCTGGCTTAATTGGAAAACCATCAGAGCAAGGGCTTAAAGCGCGATACTCTAGCAGTAATGGTACCCAGTTAATGCTGTCGACCCAAAAAGCTATGTATATGATTAATTAACAAATAATTTAATGTGTAATAAAAAAGGCAGAATATTCATTCTGCCTTTTTTGAGGCCAAGCAATTTAGTTCATCAGTGCTTAGATTTAAGCCCATTTTTAACCATATCTTGACCACTTTCGAAGATGTCTGCGGTAATCCAACGGCCAAGTAATAGCTTGTGGTTATCACCAAATACCGCAACAAAATGACGACCGTCAGCATGACTAGTTGCCATACCCACACCAGCAACACCTTCCAAACCTAAACCGCCCTTTTCCACCGACAGTAAAAAGCGTTCTAATTCGGCTAAATTATCAATCACATCATTTTCAATATTCATTTGTATTCCCAACAACTTTAGATCAAAACTTGGGTGCTACTTTACCCCATTGAACCTCAATAAGGTATATTGTATGCCATCGGTGCCTATAGCGCTGGTAACTGTACCACTCACTCAGGTCTAGTCGCTAAGATGATTAAAAACGTAACGTAAAATCAATCAGCTGCGCATCGTCATCGTATGAATCAAAATTAATCGACAACATCACCGTCCCTTTTGTCAGCATAATGTTATCAAAATTATCTTCTGCGTTTGGGTATCGCTCAAACAATTGAGATTTGATAGTAGGCAACTGATAATTAGCAAGCACAGCATTAAATTCACTCATCGTTTGCGTGCCAAACATCGACTCGGTAATTTTAATTGAATTAACGACTCCTTGGCGATCAAAACCCAATAATACATTGCTATTCACCAGCACTTTTGGACCGTTGTCTGTCAATTGGATTTGGTTGATGAGCTGTTGTGGTTGCAAGGTATAAGCTTGCTTAAATGCTAATGTCAACAATGTTGCGATGTCGATATTATCAAAGTTACCGAACTTAACGTGATGATCATCAGTGACGGTTAATGGCATAATTGCAAAGCTGTTAAGTCGAGAAACAGCAGCATTATCTAGACTTTCATTATAGTCTTCAAAGGTTAATATCAATCGGCTATTTTTATCTCCCACACTGTAAACATCACCTTGCTTTTTAAGCGCTAAATGCGCTTTCACGCTAGCAAGCCCATCACCTTGACGCACTTGGTTAGCAATCACCCAATTATCGCCATCATAGTTTTCACTTAAGGCAATTTGGTTTTGACCATGGCCATTTAACAATCCTAAATCCTGGGTAATCATCTCGATACGATTGTCTTTAACAACAAACCATAGACTGCGCCCATAACCATAAACGGTTGCACCATTGTCGAGTTGCAACTGAATACTGTGAGGACCTAATGCTTGTTGTAAAACATCAACCGAGTCACCAATGTGTATGCCATAGGCGCTGTCGGTTGTAATAAGCGCATCAGGTGCTTGGTGTTTTTGCGCTTGCTTTAATACATTCCCCTCGTTTGGCATCGTCAACTTTACTGTGGTTTGGGTATACGAAACCGATTTACCTTCACTGTTATAAGGTGTGGGATCTTTGCTCAGTTGTGTATCGTCACAAAAGGTAACGTATTGCGCAGTGGTAATCACATGGATTTGCTTGGTGATCGATTTAACTCGGCTACTGTCATCTTGCAAGTCAATACTTCGCTCAATTCCGCCAACACTTAATTTATCAATAATAATCGCATCCGCTCCTGCTGCTGCAGCTTTGCGCTGTATTTCCACAAAGGCTTGTTGTATATAAGCATCACGATGGGACAACACGCCATCACTAGACGATTCCAGCATGTCTGAGTCAATATCGTAGACGATTTTATCATTGGCTGTATCGATAGTGTGTGGACTACAAAGTGGGTAAAAATCTAAAATTGGCGGTAATTCATTGGCGTTTATAGCAGGGCTTAACATTGCACAGCTGAGCAAAAAAAGTGAAGGTTTCATTTATCGTCCTTGAATATTAATTATTAAGAATATGTTTTTTTACAAGACGTTAACATTATCATTGTTCACTAACCTAAAGATAAATCTCTTCACTGTAAACTTATTTATCTTATCGAATACCGGTGGCGACGGCTATTAGCACGCAAATATATCACAGTGAACAAGATCGCACTTTTATCGACTTGCTATTTTGTTCCACACTCACTGTGCAGTTTCTGCACTTTTACTCTCTAACATGCTGGTAATGACTTTATGTTAACAATCTTACCCAAGTACTAGGAGAGCCCGATGTTTTCCCTTAATAACTTACACCTCAAAAAGCGGTTAATTAACCAGCCAATGACACTATTACTTATCATGACACTCAGTTGTGCTTTCATACTCACAGGTTGTGGTAGCGACAGTGATAGCAACAGCGAAATAGCCGAAACGGTCATTAGCGCTGATACTGACACAAGCACTGATACCGAAACAGAGGTCACTGACGCAGATTTTGTAGCGACCGATTGGACAGACGAAACCCACAGTAAAAATGTCGACCCTAACTTTGATGAAGTGTTTAGTGATACCGAAGTTAAACGGCTTGATATCGTTGTCACACAAGCGCGCTGGCAAAGCATGTTAGATGACATGACAGCACTTTATGGTGAGTTTGGTAGAAGCTCATCAAATAGCTTAAGTGATACCGATGAAGATCCTATTTTTGTTCCAGCTGAAGTATTTTATAACGGCACGCAATGGTATCGCGTCGGCATTCGCTTTAAAGGTAATTCATCACTGCAAACTAGCTGGCAACAAGGCATTCTTAAACTGGCACTTAAACTTGATTTCGACGAGTATGAAGACGATTACCCGCAAATTAAAAACCAACGTTTTTATGGTTTTAAAAAGTTTAGTTTAAAAAATAACTTTGATGATGAGTCAATGTTACGTGAAAAAGTCGCAGCGGATGTGTTTAAAGACGCTGGGCTTGCTGTATCTCACACAGGGTTTTACACCTTATACGTTGACCATGGAGACGGCCCAGAATATTTTGGTTTATATACTCTTGTAGAAGAAATTGATGACACGGTAATCGACACGCAATTTTCTAGCGACAAAGGTAACTTGTACAAACCCGAAGATGATGGCGCAATGTTTGTTGATGGGTCATTTAATCAAGAAGACTTTGAGAAAAAAACTAACGAAGACGACGAAGATTGGTCTGACATACAAGCCCTGTTTACCGCCCTACACGACGACACTCGCACCACAGATCCTGAAACATGGCGAGCCAATCTAGAAACGGTATTTGATGTTGATGTATTTTTAAAATACTTAGCCGTTAATGGCATCATTCAAAACTGGGACACTTACGGCTTAATGCCACACAACTACTATTTATATAACAATCCAGACAATTCAAAACTGACCTGGATACCTTGGGACAACAACGAAGCATTGCAAGACGGGAAACAAGGTGGCGCATTGTCGTTAGACTTCTCAGACCTCAACTCAAGCAGCTGGCCACTCATATCAAAACTGTACGCAGATGATGTATACCGTGACCGCTACAACCAGTTTTTACTGGAGGTTATCAGCGATGCATTTGAAACCAATAAAATGCAAGCAAGCTACAATGCTTACTCTGCACTTGTTGCCCCTTATGCGACCACTGAAGTATCTGGGTATAGCTTTTTAGAAAGTAGCAGCGATTTTTACCGTGCTATCGATGAGCTAATAGAGCATGCAGAAGATAGATCCACTGCTGTAGAAAGCTATTTAGACAAACAGTAAGCACGCCACTCCTTCACAATATAGCGCAACAAAAAGCCCGCCACATAAATGGCGGGCTTTTTGCTATGCAAAACAGAACCAATAAACTAGATACTAAGGTTTGCTTTACGCGCTTGATGTAGTTTTTTGTAGCTTTCGATCAAACGTAAATGCGGTTCAATGCCTTCGAGATTCATGCTGGTTTTGCTCAGGCCATAAAAGCGTACTGTGCCATTAACCGAACCGACGACATTGTCCATCACTTCTTTACCGAACATGCGGTTAAAGTTACCGATAAAGTGCTCAAGTTCTAAGTCTTCATCTAAGGTCACTTCCAATACTGCATTCACAGCTTGATAAAACAGACCTCGTTGGACGGTATTGTCGTTAAACTGTAAGAACTCACCTACCAATTCAATCGCATCTTCGTGCGAGCCCAATGCAAGATAAATCAAAATCTTCAGTTCGATAATGGTTAACTGGCCCCAAACCGTATTCTCATCGAACACAATACCAATTAACGTACGAATATCGGTATGGTTATCTAGCTGGCTTTCTTCTAAGCGATTAACTAACTTACCTAACGCTTTAGTGCTTAATGAATGCAGATTTAAGATATCTTCACGGTAGTTTAAAGACTTATTGGTGTTGTCCCAAATCAAGTCATCTACTGGATATACTTCTGAATATTCCGGCACTAAAATACGACACGCAGATGCGCCTAAATCTGTAAACTCGGCAATATACACTTCTTTGCCCATGGCCTCTAAAATACCGAATAAACCGCTGGCTTCTTCTTCACTAGTACCGCTAAAGTCCCATTCACAGAATTCGTAATCAAACTTACTGCTAAAGAAACGCCAAGAGATAACCCCTGTTGAATCAATAAAGTGTTCAACAAAGTTTTCTGGCTCAGTCACTGCCATGCTATTAAAAGTAGGCTTTGGCACATCGTTTAAGCCTTCAAAGCTGCGACCTTGTAATAACTCGGTTAAGCTGCGCTCTAATGCCACTTCAAAGCTAGGGTGTGCACCAAACGAGGCAAATACACCACCAGTACGTGGGTTCATTAAGGTCACGCACATAACAGGAAATTGACCGCCTAAAGAAGCGTCTTTCACAACAATAGGGAAGCCTTGCTCTTCAAGCCCTTTAATGCCCGCTAAAATACTTGGGAATTTCTCTAGTACTGCCATTGGCACATCGGGTAGTACAATTTCTTGTTCGATAATTTGACGTTTAACTGCACGTTCAAAAATTTCAGATAAACACTGCACATGGGCTTCTTGCAGGTTATTACCCGCACTCATGCCATTGCTTAAAAATAAGTTTTCAATAAGGTTAGACGGGAAATAGACCGTTTCCCCATCTGACTGACGCGTGTATGGAATAGCACAAATGCCACGATCTTTATTGCCTGAGTTAGTATCAATTAAATGTGAGCCACATAACTCTTCATCGGGGTTATAAATGTCTAAACAGTACTCATCTAAAATGCCAGTAGGCAGAGCATCATCGTCTTCTAGTGCAAACCATTTCTCATTTGGGTAATGCACAAATTCGCTATTGGCGATTTCAGTACCAAAGAATTGATCGTTATAAAAAAAGTTATTATTAAGACGCTCTATAAACTCGCCTAAAGCAGAACATAACGCGCTCTCTTTAGTGGCACCTTTTCCGTTGGTGAAACACATAGGTGATGCTGCATCACGAATATGTAAAGACCACACATTAGGCACAATGTTACGCCATGACGAAATCTCAATCTTCATCCCAAGGTCGGCTAACAACCCCGTCATGTTTTTAATAGTCTGCTCAAGCGGTAAGTCTTTACCTAAGATAAAAGTACTCGCATCGGCTTCAGTTTGGCCCATCAACATCGCATTGGCGTCGGCGTCTAAGTTTTCAACGGTTTCGATTTTAAACTCTGGCCCAGTCTGAACCACTTTTTTAACGGTACAACGATCGATTGAACGTAAAATACCTTGACGATCTTTATCCGAAATATCATCCGGTAACTCAACTTGAATTTGGAAAATTTGGTTATAACGATCTTCCGGGTCAACGATATTGTTTTGCGACAATTTGATATTTTCAGTCGAAATATCACGAGCTTTACAATACACCTTAATGAAGTAAGCGGCGCAAAGTGCTGAAGATGCTAAGAAATAATCAAAAGGACTAGGAGCAGAACCATCACCTTTGTAACGGATCGGCTGATCGGCGGTGACGGTAAAGTCGTCAAACTTAGCTTCGAGTCTCAAATTATCGAGAAAATTTACTTTGATTTCCATTGAATATATCCACAGTCTTGCGCAACCAAACGGCCAGCTTGTCTAAATTAGGGTGAATTATCGGTGTTTTTGACCCAATAGTCTTGGGTTAATTGCCAAAATGATAGCTTTAAGGTGATTTTGCAGGATAAACACTATTGATTAGCTAGCAGCAGAACAGTGCTAGCTAATCAATAGTGTTTATAAAAATGACTAAATTGATGAACACGCTCATTTCAATAAAAATAAACAGATATCACTGTAGAGCCAATCGTCACAGATCGTATTATGAATGTATTAACGGCAAAGGTTAAAGCCAGTCTTGGTAAAGGCAAAACCCAATGTATAAATGATGAAAGGTTATCCCCCTCATTCATCTGCCACTAAGTCCGGTAAGACCTAGAAACACTAGGTCCTGTTGATCTTTCAAGGTTGTTTTTGCAGCGAATTGCTGGCCATTACTTAAACATGAGCTACAAGGCAGAGACTTTGCGGTGTAGTTATTCTACATAAAAAGTCGATAACACAGTAAAAATGACCTACAAACGCTGCCCGAAAGGTTCGGCTAAAAACGTTTTACTCTTTGTTGAATGCATTTTGCTTAGATGACTAGGCAGCAATTCATTAGCCTCGATTAAAACGTTTTCACTCGAACAAAATTCAACCAACAAAGATCAACAGACCCTAATCATCTGTAAAATATAAACAGCAAGTTCAATGTTAAATAGATCGACTAGCGAATAGTTACGTTTCGGCCAAAATATTCTTCAGACTCATACTTTGCGATTACTTTTTCAAGTGTATCGCCGTGATTATCCATCACCAATTTATGCGAAATTGCACTAAGTGAAATCAAAATATCTTTACACTCAATTCTGGCTTTCATCACCGATCCCGAAGCGGTTCTCAAGACTTGAGAAATTAGCTCATGATTTTTACCAATTAAGGCTAAAATAAAATGAACCATTACTTCAGAGCAAAGCTCTTTATCTTCAATTTTACTTGGTCTGACAACCTTTTCTAAATAATCTTCTTCTCTTCCTGCAGGAACAAAACGTTGTACCCAATAGAAATAATCTTCATCGTAAATGATAGATTGTATTGGTTTCATAAACGTTTCATCTGTCGATATCTTTTGAAAAAGCTCTTTTTTGACTTCATCAGATACGTCAATAAGCTCATCACCAAACTGTTTGTTGAGCATTGAAATAACGGCTTCCAGCTCTTTTAACAGAGATACATTTCCTGATGTCACTTGGTTATAAGCATCACCGACTTCGTCGATGTTTTGTTGGAATACACCAATATACTTATCACCTTCTTCAATAGCATCAAGTAAAGGTATCAAGCTATAACGTCTAACCTGAATCAATTCATAAAATTGGCCTAATTCTTCGCGAATCGCTTGGAGACGATCAATCGCTTTAATCAGAAATTGATCATCTCGTTTTATCGCTAAATTCAACCGAGAAAAATCGAGTTGATCATTTACTTTGCGAACACGATTATCGATCATATTTTCATAGGTCTGTGTCTCATTGATCAACACTGAAAATTTATCTTCCATCTCAAAAAGTACATCTTGTACTTTTTTTAGACTTGTAGATCGAACTTGTTGATTAATTCCGCGCACTTTTTCAGCTTCAGCCTGCTTCTTTTCACGAATAACCCAAGTCACTGCGGCACCAACAATTGTCAGACTTGTCGCCATATCAAAACCAAGCTGAACATTATCAAACCATGAAGGCATTATTTTTCCTTAAATGTTATTTTCCTGTTTGTATAAATAGTAATAACTGATCCAACTACTAATGTCACCACGAAAAAGGCTAAAAGATAATAAAAGTCACACATATACCCTCAAATTAAATCATTTTTTAGCGATTAAACAATTTATTTCAATATACTTAATAGCTCTAAAATCAATGTAATAAGTATTTTTAACCTCAAATATGCTATCACTCAATATAAAATGAACCAACAGCGTTATAGCCACAATAAACTAACCATCATTCGGCTCTGAATTTATATATAATCTTTAATAATCAACCACTAAAAAACATCATCATTAAGTATTAAATTGTTATTGAAACCGCGAAAAATTTCTTTTTATGCCCGTTAATTTATGTATTATGACAACCGATTTTCTAATAGAAAATGAAGAGAATTAGACTGTTTTAGTCATTAAAAAGCGACTTGCTGTAGTGTTCTAGGAGGGAATAACATTCTATGTGAAATGAAATATCGTTAGTGTAAACATTAACGCTCATCTTGTAACGAACTGACCACGATGAGATTATGACGCTTTATCTGCTTCACGCTTAACCAGCATAAAAGTCAGGTACATTTTTGTCGGTAGCGACAATGCCATGCCAAAGGCCACGCACATCGAACTAATAATAATTCCATTAACTCCCATCATCTCAATCGTATCACTGAAATTATGACAATAAATGCCTAACAAAATTAGGCTGAACCCTATCGAGATACAGATTTTTAAGATCAATATGAGTTTGTTATCCGGCATTATGGCCTCGCTATCATCAACATGATGTACAGCTAATATAATGAAACTATTTGCGATCAATAGCCTTGATTCAGATCAAAGTAGAAATAGGATTATGGAGAAATAAGAAAATTAGATCACAGTTAGATTCCGCTCATATTGAGGATGGTGATTAACAAGCAGAGGAGACATAGTTAAAATAATAATTTGAAATGATGACACTACAAAAATAAACCGTTTATACCCGTTACGAATACAAGTTGTTAAATCGCAGACATAAAAAAACGCAAACAGTCGTTAAACCGTTTGCGTTATTCTTATAACGTCGAGTTACACAGCTACTACGTTAGCAGCTTGTGGGCCTTTTTGGCCTTGCTCAACATCAAAAGAAACTTTCTGGCCTTCAGCAAGAGTCTTGAAACCCTCTGAAGTGATTGAACGGAAATGAACGAACACGTCAGCGCCGCCGTTATCAGGAGTGATAAAACCAAAACCTTTATCTTCGTTAAACCATTTTACTAAACCAGTTGTTTTGTTAGACATGATGTGTCCCTTATATATTAAAATTAATCAATCTGTCGCGAAAATGCGATGCGCTCAAGCTTGAATTATTGAATGTCACGATGAAGCTAAGGGAAACACAGAGGATAACAACGATAACGAAGAGATTCTAAGGCTTTTCTTTTACTTGATGTTCATTAATAACTCTGAATGTCAGAGCAAGACATATAATACACGAATATCTAAGCTTGTAAATATTTTTATTGAATAAATATAAACAACACCTAAAACCACTTGATTAGCAGCATTGCCACTTGCAACCTTAATGCACTAGATTAGCCACTAGATTAGCCACTAGATTAGCCACTAAGCCTGCCATAGCGCCTGCCATAGCCGTTAACCAAAAACAGATATGAAATTAGCTTCATAATTCAATTAGGCAAGTCATCCAACCCAATTTACAATCTAGGTTTTCGATCCTACCGTGTTGATAATCCGGTTATTGGGCTTATGACTGTATAGTCATTATCTTTCTTTGATGGTTGTACTTTAATGGTTGTACTTTAACGCTATCGGACAAACCTACACTTTAAAAAGCTAAATCAACATAGCAAGTTTAAGACTAAGATTTTATCTTTTCTAGAAAATAGGCAACAACAAATAAAACCACAACATATTGATAACATTATGTTTTAAAGATGAAAAAATTACAATTCAATCAGAAAAAAATACCGTTTTACATTATTACTGGCTCATTGAGCGGGTGAAAAAATAAGCCATTTCGCTTGAGATATCATCACCTACACCTTCCCTTACCAAAAACACTAAACATAAGCTGTTGATATTAATTGTTAAATTTAAATATCGATAATTAACTCTCTGTTACTTTTATAAAGTTGGCATCTGTTTTGTATTTAGTTAGATGTATTTACGTAATTAACTAGGAGTACCTTATGAAAAATACGATTCTTACTTTAGCCGGACTTATTTCGTTAGCCTCTTTTAGTACTTATTCTCACGCTGATGACTTCAAGAAAGACGTAGCAGAAAATGGCGTTTATGTCGGCGCTAATTATGGTTACCTAAAAGTCGATGGCGAAGATGACTTTGACGACGACAATGATGTACTCCAGGGCCTAGTAGGTTATCGCTTCAACAAATACTTAGCTCTAGAAGGTAGCTATATTGATTTTGGTAGTTACGGCAACAACTTATCTAGCGCTGAAACAGATGGTTATACCGCTGGTCTAAAAGTGACATTGCCAATTGCTGAGCGAATAGAGTTGTATGCCAAAGGTGGTCAGTTATGGTACTCAACAGATTATGACGTGGTCGGGTTTTCTGGCAATAAAGATGATGAAGGTGTATTTGCCGGTGCTGGTGTCGCGTTTAAAGTAACAGATCGTTTTTTAATTAATGCGGAGTACACTTGGTATGATGCAGAAATTAACTTAGATAATGTCTCTAACGGTTCTGACACAGAAACAGACTTTAAGCAGGCTAGTATCGGTGTTGAATATCGTTTCTAGTGATTCTAGTGATTCTAGTGATTCTAGTGATTAAGTAGAGTGCTTAAATTAACTACTTAATAATAAAATTCAGAAGGGTGTAATGCAAATTGTGTTACACCTTTATTTTATACCTATCATTCTAAGATCCGCATTAAAGCGATTAACCTTCTACCCAAACAAGTTATATGAGCATCGCTCTTGTGTCTGCGATTTACGTCAATAAAACAATTGATGATTTAGGTTGCTTATCTTTAACTCTGTTTATTCACTGCGATGCAAAATTTACATACTGAGCTTGGGGCTCAAAACAACAAGCGCTGTATTTTTATCGCCACGGAGTATTGCGATCCTGCAGCATAAAAAAGTAAGAATCACACGTTGAAATAATCAAAAATCGACTTTAAAACGAGCCACTCGCGCCTCAGTTAACGTACATTGGGTAAGCTGCATAAGTTCCCCCAAGGTGATACCTGGAGTTTGTTTAATTAAGCGGACAAGTTTTGCATCTAATGGCTCTAACTTATCTGCATGGCCAAGAAGCGCGGTCTCAATCTTTTGAATAAGATAACGAAAATTATCATCATTTTGTGCTTTTAACTGTTCAGTAAACGACTGAATATTAACCGCCTCACCGATAACGCCCCAATTCCGAGACCGACGTACACGCTTCAGCTCGCAGTTAAATTGCAGCGCAATGACTTTAGCTTGCTTGGCTTTCTCCCCACCAATTCGATGAATAAGTGATGGAAGTGGGATGGTAATATCTTCAATCATAATATTTTGTGGCAAACCTACTTTGTTGAAATGAGTTCTGGCTAAAACACTTTTATCGGTAAAAACTACTAACTTCAACGTTATCTATAACTTACTAGCATATCTTTAAAATCAACATAGTAATAAAAATCAGAATTATGTAGTAACCAATCTCTTGTCACGATTGATGACGTTTTAGCGTTCGCATTTTAACGCTATAATGCCACTCGAAATAATCACCTGCTATCAATATTAACCGCTTACCAGCGCATTTAGCGCCCTTTCTGTTGAAAGCTAATGTTAAAATATGTTGAATAAAATTAAGTAGAAATACCTCATGAGTCCAGAACGTTTTGCCCGAATAAATCAAATGCTTGATAACCGCCAAGTCGACTTAACGGTTTGCCTTGATAAAGTGCATATGACCAATAATATTGCTGCGGTTCTTCGCTCTGCTGACTGTGTGGGCATACATCAAATTCATGCAGTGTGGCCCGATGATGATATGCGGGTATCGGGTAATACCGCTTCTGGCAGCCAGCAATGGGTTAATACCGTTAAACATTACACTTTTGAAGAAGCTCACCAGGCCTTTAAAAAACAGAAAATGCAGATATTAACCACTACGTTTTCGGACTCTGCGGTTGATTTTCGTGAGATTGATTATACTCAACCCACTGCCATTATAATGGGTAATGAGCGTGACGGCGTCAGCGCAGAAGCCATTGCGGCAGCAGACCAACATATCATTATTCCCATGCGTGGCATGGTGCAATCGCTTAACGTGTCGGTTGCCGCTGCACTAGTGATGTATGAAGCTCAGCGCCAGCGCGAAGTAGCCAAGATGTACGGTACACGTAGACTGGATCACAGCTACTGCCAGACTATGTTATTTGAACAAGGTCATCCGGTTTATGCCAAAGCGTGTCGCCGCAAACAGATCCCCTACCCCGCCATTGATGATCAAGGCCAAATTGTAGCTGACAAAGAGTGGTGGGATAGAATGCGCGCACCAAATCCACAAACGTTGGTGGATTGATGCATCAACTCAGTACATCTACTAATAACTAATAACTAAGAACTAAGAACTAATAATTGAGGCCAGTAATTGAGGCCAGTATTCGGCCTCAATTATTCTGCACCACTGTTTGATAAGTATTCTGAACGACTTGATAGAGTTTTGATTCATTTGAAATAACCGCTGAGTTATAAGAAAACTACGAGGTTTATCAACCTGCCATCTACACTCCCTTGCCTACCATCAAATGATTGAACACTTACAGCTTACTGTCAGCATATTTCATCAAGTTGATGTATGAATCAACATAATAAGCATCCCGGTTATTGGCTAAAAACGTTAATAATTCAGCGTGTGCCTCAGATGACACCGATAAATAATCTCCTCCAACCCCATGAAATATTACGTTTACCAGTAAAGTATCTGCGGGAATATGGCGAATATAATCGATAAGCTCTTTGCCACTTTGGCCTTCTGGATATAATATCAGTGAAAATCGAGAATCTTTCCCTTGCCCTTTCACCGCTGTAAATAACTCATTGAGCTGACTCAGGTATTGTTGGTGACTCAACACATCAGCGCCAATCACCATATCGCCACAAGGCACCGTATAAGTCCGTTCCGATTGACCATCAATGGCCTTTAAAAAAGTATTGGCTACTTTTAGCTCTTCAATCATCTGCGCCACGCTGTAATGATCAAGATCATGATGCGCCTCTACCCAATATTTGTTCGGCAAAGAGGCTCGACAAGGATGATAAACACTGTGATTGCCAAGCTCATGGCCACGGTTAGCTGCTGCACGCCATTCATCTAACCGGACATTCATAACCGGAGAGTTTACTACCACATAAAAAGACGCCTTGAAATTATGTTTATCCAGCGCGGGTATCACATTATCTAACTGACTATTAAGCGCATCATCATAAGACAGACTAACGGCTAACTTGCTCCCGCCTGGCCAAGTGAACGTATCACCTAGTGTGTTAACCGTACTTGGCGTTTCTGCATAACTTGATAATGAAAGTAGTAGTGCAGCAAAAAAACAAATTGGTTTAATCATAATAATCTAGTGTCCATAAAGTCACTTGAACTAATTCCTTGTCATTAATCCACATGCGTTTAATCTACATCAGCATGGTTGAGTGTTATGTAATCAAAAGCTCAATCGTCTATTGGACTTGGCCGACGCCATGCATATTAGTCGCTAGTGTTAATCCTATAGGCAATTGCTTTTATACGGTAGCCGTTTTTTATACAGTATTGAAAGCTATCGTTTATTCAACGCCTCAGGCAACTTCAGCTCAATTGGTGCAGATTCAATGATTGTATAATACTCATAAACTATTTAGGATCAGCACATCTGACTCGCAAACAAGAATTCACTTAATGACCACTGAGCTTTATTTTATCTACGACTCACATTGCCCTTGGAGCTATGCCGCCACACCGTTGGTGAATGCATTGCAGCAAGCCTATCCCGAAATGAATGTACATTTACTGCATAGCGCACATTACATTGGCAAAGACAGTGCTGGCGAAGAGCAAATGGAAGCGGCTGCAAAAATGAGTGGACTGAAATTTGGCCGCGATCATATTCGTTACGTAAACAGTCCTAAAAGCTCAATCAAAACCGCAAACTTTATGGCCTGGTTGCAGGGCAAACAAGCTGACAAGCAATTAGATGTGCTCAATGCGCTACAAAGAGCCCATTTCATTGAAGGCAACCCGCTTAGCAACAAGCACGACTTTAATGACATTGTAGAAAAATTTAAGCTGTCACCATCAAATAAAGTGTTTAAAGATGAGCTCAGTATGGACGCAGAGTACGTACTGGAAGGCATAGAAGAGATACAACAAGTCATTGGTACGACCGGCTTTCCCGTTTTAGTCATGACCGTTAATGATAACGCTATTTTTATCGATCACTCACAATACCTGAGCAGCCCTCATGCTGTGGTTGCTGCGGTTGAAAAAGAGATAGCAGCGATTAAACTCGCTAAAACTGAAGCATAACGATAACTCGTCACTCGCCAAATACATCATCGATGTGAATGCGCCAGCAGTAAGATCAAAAAAACCACGGCTAATGACCGTGGTTTTTAGTTAACCGCCTCTTTCAACCTTAAAGGTTAAGCAATGCTTTGAACTTGCGATGCGAGTAACCAAATGGCTAATGCAAAAAATATTACACCCATAAATTTATGTTGATATGTGCGGAATTTTTCGTTTTTGAGCAAAGATTTACCCAAACTACCCACTAATGCTACCAACAGCAAATTGAACGTCAATCCCATCACATTCAGCAACAAACCTAGCGCCAGCATTTGTTCACCTGAACTAGCACTCAACTGAGTAGACACAAACTGAGGCAAAAATAACACAAAAAAGATCAACGCTTTAGGATTCAGTAAATTGCTCAGTACCGCACGACGATAGAGTAATTTTGCAACATTACCTTGTTGGGTAATCTCGGGCGCGTCGCTTGTACCACTGCGCATACAATCCCAACCCATTTTCAATAAATACGCCCCGCCCAATACCCGTAATAGCTCTAACGCCATTGGATTCATTGCCACAAGTGCAGAAACACCCATAGCAGCAAGCAAGGTTAACACCAGTCCAGAGGTGGCATTACCAAAACAGGCATATACACCCACTTTGCGGCCATAACTCAAGCTGGAACTGGCGATCAACAGCATGTCAGGTCCAGGAATTAATAATAACGCGACCACAGTGGTTAAATATAAAGGAAGCAAAGCCAGATCAATCATCATAAATACACAAACAACAACTATTAAGACGGGAAAATAAGGCGCGGATTCTACAGCTATTCAACATGAATGAAAGTCATGTTGGCCTTCATGCCATGTTTAAGCACTGCGACCATTGGCAGAGATTGTTTACGATTAGGTACTTGACGGGAAAATGAGTTAATGACTGTAACGCAAATGGATAACACCGCTACAAACAACAAAGGCCAGCCCATTCGGCTAGCCTTTCGTTTTAACAATAAATAACAGGTAATCAGTCTTACTTGTAGAACGCTTCAACCTTGCCTTTTACTGTCATCGTAAGCGGTTGGCCACGACGATCTAATGCTTTGTGCGAGGCGACTTTTACCCAACCTTCACTGATGCAATATTCTTCAACATCAGCACGCTCTTTGCCATTAAACAAAATGCCAATCTCGTGTTCGAAAATTGCAGCCACATGGTGTGGGCTACGTGGATTAACGCTAAGGCGATCTGGTAAAGCGGGTTTAGCAGTAGTGTCGTTCATTGTCGTATGCTGTAGTTAATAAAACGTGCGCTATTGTAGGCAATACCGGCCTGATGCTCAATAGCGGCTGTCATAAATGTGAGTCGCACCGAAAAGATACTGTCTGCCAGGGAAGAAGTACTAATAATAAACGCTAAGCATCAGTGTTAAGCTGAGTGTTAAGCTAAGTGTCTGTATTTAAAATCCCGTATGATATTTTCAATGCATTTTAATTGCATATGATTTTTAATTGCATATCGGTAGCGTTAGTTTACATTTAGCGTAGTGAGCGAAAGAGTATTGACTGCCACGGGTTTAATCAAAGGGATAATGGGCAAGGGATGATGACGCAAAAACGATCAACTATATGGCATTGGTTTTTAGACGGCAAGATTGCCCCCGCTAACCTTAAAGCCGCAATGTTAGAGGTCTATCCCCATCCAAACGCAAAAAATTGGCAATTATTAATCGCCAATATCTTACTGTATCTCGGAGTGTTGTTATTTGGCGCTGGGGTGATTTTTTTCATGGCCTTCAACTGGGATGCGCTATCACACCTCAATAAATTTGCCATAGTCGAAACCATATTTGCGTTGTTTATTGGCGGATTCTATCTCACTAACCGCGCGCAAAAAAAGCAATATTTACAGCAAAAATCCCAACATGATCAATATCATTTGCAAGCTCAACACAACCAACAGACTTATGGCTGGAGCTTAGCCAATGCAATGTTACTCGGGGCCAGTATTATGCTCGGGGCATTGCTGGCGTTAGTTGGGCAAACCTATCAAACTGGCGCCGATCCATGGCAACTATTCGCCATTTGGGCAGTATTAATTTTACCTTTTGCTTACATCGCAGGTTTTGATCTGTTGTGGTTACTGGTAGTGGTATTACTCAACGTCAGCCTAGGGTTATATCTTCAATCCTTTGCTTCTGTATTTAGTTTTCTACTCGAAGACATGCAACAAATTGCTATTTTTGGCTTAGTTAACTTAGCCATTCACCTACTATTTACCCTTGCGAAAAGCTGTCAGTGGCGCGGACAATTACGCTTTAACTGCCCCATGGTAGAAGCAACCAGTTTACTGGCTAGTCTGAGTGCATTTACCTGGCTAATAGTGTGGATCATTTTTGACTTCAGCTATGACTTCGACTCGAGCGAACATATTACCTATTATGCGCTGCTTTACCTCGCCATCCTGACTAGCTTATTTGTTTGGTATCGTTATCGTTCGCCCGCTTTGTATCCGCTCACACTGGTGTTAACCAGCATAAGTACCGCGATTGTTTCGCTACTTTCAAAGGAGCTATTTGATAGCCACGACACCATTGGAGGCTTTTTTCTGATAGCGATGGTGGTCATAGGCTTAACCAGTGGCAGTTTATATTGGTTAAAAAAATTACAAACAGAGTTTGCTCAAACGGCAATGCTTAACAGTGAGGAAGCCGCTCATGAGTAACATTAAATCATACAACGCATTATGGCTGTCACTGCAAAATAAAGGCTGGGTAAATACTGATACCGCACCAGAATCCTTGTTAGCCAGCCCTTGGTATATCATTGCTGCACAAATGCTTGGTGGTTGGGTTGCTGCGCTATTTTTATTAGCGTTTGTGATGCTGGGGGTGTCATCTGCGAGTGATATAACCGAATCGTTTATCGGCTTTGGTGGCGTACTGAGTCTAGGATGCTTAGCGTATTACCGACTGGGTGAGAATCGCCAAGAATTTATTCTACAAATGGTATTTGCGTTTAGTTTATGTGGACAAACAATGCTGCTTTTTGGCACCTTCGAAAGCCTAGAATCTAGCAACGAAACACTCATCGCAGTCATTTATGTGGTCACGTTTGTCATACACTGGATAGCCATACCCCACAAAGCCAACCAATTTGTCGCGGCATTAGCCATGGTTCCCAGCTTATTAGCCATCTTAGTGATTAACCATTTATCGCTACTCATATTGCCATTATTGGTGCTGAGTTTAGTGGTTATATGGACTCAGCTTTATCGATGGCCACAACATTATCAACGTATCAGAATGCTAGGTTACGCCGTTGCTATCAGTTTACTACTCGCCAATTTAATGTTGTCAGAAATTAGCGACACCATGGAACTGCCTAACGTGCTCATGGCATTAAGCTCTAGTCTAAGTGACTACTTAGCTATCATAATCAGCCTATTATCTGCGCTATGGCTGATTAATCAAATTTTTAACCAGCTCCATTCTAATGCCAATAGCGATGCTAATACTGATAGCAATGCCAATAGCAATCAAGTTTTTATAGTGCGTCCTCGCAACAAGTTGATGGTGATTCTTGCAGCAATATTAATCGGCCTACTTTCTATCGTCATGAGCGGATTAAGCGCCGCACTACTAATGCTACTGCTAGGCTATTTTTATAACGAGCGTAAATTAGTCATCATTTCGGTATGCGCCCTGCTCGCCTTTATCGGCATGTATTATTACTCACTCCACATCGACTTGTTTGATAAATCACTGTGGTTAATGGCCAGCGGCATAGTGCTACTACTGCTCAGATTTGCCATGAGCATAAATACGAACAAGACAGCTGAAGCAGAAATGACCATGAATACCGCGACAACGGCACACAATAAGGAGCAACCATAATGCAATTAAATACTATGGCGGCGCTCAACTCACGCCAACTCAGTAAGCGGTCGCTTTGGGCTATTATCGCGGCAGTATTGATACTTGCTGGTATTAACTACAAGATTTATCAACAAGAACACTTGTTGGCTAATGGCGAAATCATCCTGTTTGAACTGGCTCCCGTCGACCCTCGCTCGTTAATGCAAGGTGATTACATGGCGTTAAATTACGATATCGCGAGAACAGTTAGCCGGTCAGTCGATGAACTCTCAAACACGTCAAATAACCATGATGGCTTTTTTATTGTCACACTCGACCAAAATCGTATTGCCCAATTTGACAGTATCTACAACGGTGCCACGCTAACACCAGCACAGCGACTGATCCAGTACCGCGTTCGTGACGGCAGAGTCAAACTGGCCAGCAACGCTTTTTTCTTTCAAGAAGGCCGAGCTGAAGAGTTTGAACACGCAAGATATGGCGAGTTTAGAGTTAACCAGGCAGGACAATTGTTACTCAGTAACATGATAGACAAGGATTTTAAGCAGATTTAAATAAACAAATGTCATTCATAACTTGTGCACAATCGCTAAAGTAAACTGTTCGATTGTGGGCGGTATAATGCTTATAAATGACTAATCAACCAAAGGGTTCGTTAGTTCATTATTCATAGTATTCACAATAACGTGTTAACTGAATCACGACTTCGTTAAAGCATTGTTCTAAGTCACTCACGTGCTCAGCGGTAACGCTGCCCTTTGCAGCCAGTGTTTCAACTTGCTGACAAATATCGGCTAACGTTAATGCCGAAACCGATTTTGATGACGACTTTAAGCCATGGGCTTGAAACGATAAATCGGCGTAGTTTGCGCTAGTCGCATAAACACTGATTAACTTAACTTGCTCACCTGCCGTTTGTAAAAAGGCATTAAACACCATGCAATGCACCGTGGGATCATCACCTAACATCGCATTTAACAATGCTATATCTAATTGATCGAATGAATCAGTCTCAACCTCTGACACTTTATTACCGTCAATATGAGTATTAACCATGGTTGTTGAGTACTCCATTAAAAGCGATTTAAGCTTAGCCAACTCAACCGGTTTAGTTAAAAAATCATTCATACCGGCATCGTAACAAGCATCGATATTGTCTTTAATAATGTTAGCTGTAATCGCAACAATGGCTAAATCTTTAAAGCGGTTATCTGCTCGAATCCTTTTCGCCAGGCCTAAACCATCTAAAATTGGCATTTGAATATCGGTTAACAGTATATCAAAACGTTTATCTTGCAGAGTTTGCCAGGCTTGCTCGCCATTACTCACAAACGTTGAATGTACCCCAAGCAAGGTTAATTGTTGCTTTAACACTAGCTGATTAGTCACTTGATCTTCAGCAACCAGTACTTCTAATATAGGAAAAGTCTCTGCTGAAACGAGTTGTTCGTTGATGTCTGCTATATCAGATTGAGTTGTAAAGTCTGTTTTAGCCAGTATGTCAGTTTTAGTGGATACATCGGCTTGCTTAAAAGTATTAAAAATTAAACTAAAACACGAACCCTTGTTTAGTTCACTTTGTACTCTTATCTCGCCTTGCATTCGCTCAACTAACTCTCGGGTAATAACCAATCCAATACCCGTGCCATTAATGTTGCTCGTTTCGGCACCTAAGCGATCAAATGGCTTAAACAACCGAGAAACGTCATCAGCAGCAAAGCCATAACCGGTATCTGCTACGCTAATTGTGCATTGGTTATTGCTCGATACGCTGCAGCTAATAAAAATATCGCCATGGGGTTTATTATATTTAATGGCATTAGAGAGTAAATTTAACATTACCTGTTTAAAGCGGCGCTCATCGACATAAAAGCACAGCCCTTCGAGTTCATTAAATCCCTCGATATGAATCGTCATCGACTGTGCATTGATAAGTTCACTTACAAACTCAACTGAATCCTCAACAACATGCTTGATTGGCACATAATCAAAACTGAACTGCATGTTACCTGACTCAATCGCCGTTAAATCAAGCACATCATTTATTAATAACAGTAAATGTTCACCAGCCCGATATATGCCCTTGGCATTGTCTTTTTGGACTTTATTAGCAAGATCATCATATTCATATAACTGTGCTAAGCCTAAAATTGCATTTAATGGCGTACGCAATTCGTGGCTCATGCTGGCCATAAAATCTGACTTTGCTTTACTTGCCGACTCAGCCTGTATTCGCAGGGTATTTAATTTTTGATGATTACTCGCGACCTCGGTTGCCATGTGATTAAACGCATTAATCACACTGCCCACTTCGTTATTTTGGTGCTTATCGACATGACAATCAAAATCACCTTTTGCCAGCCGTGCAAATGCAAATTCCAATGAGCGTAATGGTTTAGTAATTCTATAATCGACCAACCAAGCTAGCGCCATAAAAAATAAAACTAAAATCATAAATTGAATGTATATCAGCGTGTAATGCAGCTTTGATGATTCATTAATTTCATTGGTAAAGTTAACCACTAGCGTAATGCTTGCTAATGGTTTTTCTAAAAACATAATTTGTTGGCTAAGCAGCATGTCACCGCTTTGGGTTGCCCCGTTCCACACATCAAGCGGATACAATTGGTTACCGGTTGCCGTATCAACTATTTTAATGGCCTTCCAATTAGGCTGAATGTCTAATTGGTTATCTATTTGCTCGTAAAGCTCAGCGTATTGGCGGGTAAGCAAAGGCGTTGTGACAGAGGTTGAGAGTTGTTGTAATGATCGCTGTGCCGTTTTAGACAATCCATCATTAACCCAACGGGCTTGCTCTGGTAGCGCATAAAAAATAAATAAACAGGCAAGTAAAAAACCAAACGCCATTACGGCAATAAAACTCTGTGCCCGTAAACTACGCCAGCCATTAATTTTCAACATAAAATGAACGTAACCCCCATTGAGTTAATTGCTGATATTCAGCTAAAGTCGCAATACTGGGTTTAATAATGGGAATACCTGCAAGCAAGTGCTTGTGCTCTTCGCTTTGGCCTATATCTAAAATAGCTTGTTGCACTTTTTGCTGAATGGCAGGATCAACTCTTGGATGAGCCACAATAGGATGACGGCTTATTTTACGGGTTTTATAAATAATTTTAAGCTTGTCTTGTAGGTTTTGCGGTTGCTGTTTTAACGTGCCTAACACGCCACCGCCAGCCTTAGTAGAGTTTAATGCCACATTTAAATAAACCGAAGAGTGGGTTTGCACATAAACCGGCTTTATTGTTAGCCCATACAACTGCGCTAAATCAGCACGCATTAATAATGACGCGCCCAATGCATTAGGCGCCGGAAAAGCAATTTCGGCACCTTCTAACTGGCTAACATCGTCTATGCCGCTATTTTTATTCACCACTAACACACCTTGCAGTTGGCGCCCTGCATCTTTTATTAACGGCAAATAACCTTGTTTTTCGTTAGCGATGACACTGTGCCAAGGGTTCATGTAAGCAAAATCATACTCGCCATTGGCAAAAGCTTGTTCAAATACAGGTATAGACTCAACAGTGACTAACTTAATCGTCACCCCCGTCTGTTCACTGACCTGATCAAGTAAAGGCTGCCAAATTGCATTCAACTTTTGCGGCTCGTATTGCGGCACAACCCCAAACGTATACTCCTGGGCCAATAACCACGAGCTTTGAATTAAACATAATATTGCCACTACATACTTCATTAGCGCTCCAGAAAATAGCGTGTCATTTTTACTAGCTTAGTTAAATACTGCTCAAGTCACCATAAAAATATTATTTGAATTCAGGTCTATTGCATAATAAATGCTTTGGCTTGCTACTACTTGCCAATAAATATAATGCGATATAAGTCAGCAAATAATCAGTGTGTCCCCCCACTTATTTATGATCTTCCCTCATATTTTTATTCTTCATTAGCATCAGCTTTTCAGATTAGAACAATCGTTTTTATTCGCACCTACCATTTAGATACTTTCCTATACTCTGTTTTCGCTTAGTCATTTAAGCCCTGATTTTAATCCTCGAGTACATCAAGTAGATAGTTAATATCTTGAGTGGTTAATTAGGTTTTGTATTTTAGCGTAACCATACATCTTCACATGAAGCGGAGATGCGTTAACTTTAAGGAAGCTAACAATGAAACATCCATTATTTAATCAGAAAGTACTCGCGGGTTTTGTCAGCATGCTGCTTATATCCGGCTCAGCTTTCGCCAACAATCACGAAAAGTCAGAAATGACCAAGCCCAAAGGAGCGGTTGGGACTGGGATAGCATTAGAAAACCAGGCTAAAACAAATCAATTTTGGTGGCCTGATCAACTCAATCTATCTGCGCTACGAGATCACGATAAGCGCTCTAATCCTTATGGCGAAAACTTTGATTACGCCAAGGCATTTAACAGCCTTGACCTTGATAAAGTAAAACTAGACATTAATGCGTTACTGACCACATCTCAAGATTGGTGGCCGTCAGACTATGGCAACTATGGTCCCTTTTTTATCCGCATGACATGGCACAGCGCAGGTACTTATCGCACCCTTGATGGCCGCGGCGGCGCAGGTGGTGGCCAGCAACGTTTTGAACCACTCAACAGTTGGCCCGATAATGCGAGTTTAGACAAAGCACGACGTTTACTCTGGCCAATCAAAATGAAGTATGGAGAAGCCATTTCTTGGTCTGATTTGATAGTATTAGCGGGTAATGTGTCACTTGAAAATATGGGCTTTAAAACCTACGGTTTTGCCGGTGGACGTAATGATGATTGGGAACCAGACATGGTGTACTGGGGACCAGAAGTTGAAATGCTTGCTAGCGACCGTGAAGATAGCAGCGGCAAGTTACAGCGCCCGCTTGGGGCCACTCACATGGGCTTAATATACGTAAACCCAGAGGGCCCAAAAGGCGTACCAGACCCATTGGGCTCAGCCAAAAATATTCGTGTGGCCTTTGAACGTATGGCGATGAACGATGAAGAAACCCTAGCCCTAATTGCGGGTGGACACACATTTGGTAAAATGCACGGTGCACACAAGCCTAAAGATTGTTTAGGTGCTGAACCTGCTGCAGCGGGTATCGAAGAGCAAGGCCTTGGCTGGAAAAACAAATGCGGTAAAGGCCACTCAGAAGACACTATCACCAGTGGTTTAGAAGGTGCTTGGACTCAAGCCCCAACACAATGGACCTCTTTGTATCTAAGCAATTTACTTACCTTTGAGTGGAAACAAACTCGTAGCCCTGCTGGCGCTATTCAATGGATCCCAACAGACGAGTCTTTGCATAAAGCCGTTCCTGATGCGCATGTTAAAGGCAAGTTTCACGCTCCTGTCATGACAACAGCTGACTTAGCATTAAAGTATGATCCTGAGTATCGAAAAATTGCTGAACGCTTTTTAGCCGATCCAGAAGAATACCGCTTAGCTTTCGCTAAAGCTTGGTACAAACTGACGCACAGAGATATGGGCCCATCACGTAATTTCTTAGGCAAAGAAGTCCCTAAAGAAAGTCTAATTTGGCAAGATCCTATAGATGATAAAACACAATCAAATATAGATGCCGATGGCGTGCAAGCACTTAAAGCACAAATTCTAAAGTCTGACTTAACCGTGTCAGAGTTAGTGCGTGTAGCTTGGGCATCTGCGGCAAGTTACCGTCATTCAGACATGCGCGGTGGTGCAAACGGTGCTCGTATTGCACTAGCACCTCAAAAAGACTGGTCAGTAAATAATCCGGCTGAAACCGCTAAAGTGATTAAAACACTAAAAGCGATTCAAGCGGACTACAACGACAGCTTCTTTAGTAAAAGCAAAGTATCACTGGCCGACTTAATCGTTCTAGGGGGCACGGCTGCAATAGAAAAGGCCGCTAAAGATGCAGGTTTTACTGTATCAGTGCCATTTAATGCTGGTCGTGGTGATGCCACACAAGCAATGACCGATATCAATGCCTTTAGTTTACTTGAGCTAACATCTGATGGTTTTAGAAATTACTTTGACGCAGAGCAAAGCTACAAGTCGCCTGTGGACATGTTAGTTGATAAAGCAGACCAACTTGACCTATCGGTGCCAGAAATGACCGTTTTAGTGGGTGGATTACGCGCACTTGATGCTAACTACAAAGGGCTAAAACATGGGGTACTCACAAGCACACCGGGCACCTTAAGCAATGACTTTTTCGTCAATTTACTTGATATGTCTACGGTTTGGAAAAAATCGTCAACCGATGGTATTTATGAAGGATTTGATCGTCAGTCAGGTCACAAAAAATGGACTGCCACCTCAGTCGATTTAGTCTTTGGTTCAAACTCGGAGCTTCGTGCAGTGTCTGAAGTGTATGCGTTTGATACATCGAAGCAAAAGTTTGTGAATGACTTTGCTGCAGCCTGGACTAAGGTAATGAACTTAGACCGTTAAGATTAAGCCTCGTGACCAAGCGCAGCAACACTTAACAGCTGAAGCGCAACAGACACAACAGGACTTGAATCTTTAACATTCAAAAGCGAATCAATCGATTCGCTTTTTTTTATCTATAACACTCAAATAACCTTCGCTAAGCACACGACTATCAGACAATCACGTCTTATTCCAAGTGCGTAAGTAGAAGCTTTAGCCACCAAGTTGGCTACTAAAAACGGTTAATGTCGAGCTGTACGAAAGTGCATGCTGTCATTTACACGGTGACGTTTCAGACGATATTTATAACTGAATTATTTTGCCACTATTACAGACACAATATGGATACACAGACAAAAAAGGAGCCTGGTTAAGGCTCCTTTTTTTGGGGTAAATGATCGATATCAATAAGCTTTTATTGATAAGCTATTATTAATAGCCTTTTAGCTTAGAAACGGCCAACAACACCAATTGCAGCACCGAAACCGTCTACGTCTGAATCAAGATCTTTAGACAATTCAAATGTTGCAGAAAAAGCGTCAGAGATGCGTAACCAATAAGCTGTTTTAGCAATGAAAAAATCATCAGAACCGATGTCTGCGTAACCTAAACCCACAGACCATGCTTTAGTCACATACCAGTCAGCGTTTACATTAAAGAGATCGTCTGCATCAGTATGAGTCCACATAGCGCCTAAATCGATACCAGTAGTGCTTTTAAGATCGATAAAGCTGCGAGCTTCAAGACCATAGCTTGAGTCAATATCACTACCATCAACATAGAATGCCGCTACTTTTGAGCTGTCGTTGAAGTAATAACCTACATCAAGTTGGTAAATATCAGTATCAAAAACACCAGCGTCAAAACGCTCTACTTTAGCGCCAACAAACCACTTTGAATCAAAAACATAAGTGCCATCAACAGAGAAAACATCAATGTCAGCATCATCAATCATTGAATAGCTAGCGCCAACATTGGTAGCTTGTGCTAAAAAGCCATTTAATGCATATGGGCCTTTTTCTTGTGACACAGAATCGAAATAGAAACGGTAGTTTAGATCCCATTGACCATCACCGAACTCTTCAGTATTAGCAGAGTATTGCAAACCCGCTTCGTGTTGAAATGGTGCATCTTGTGCAGCTACAGCTGGTAGTGCAGCAAAACCTAATACTAGTGCTAATGCAGTAACGTTTTTCATCAATCATTCCTTTATTTGATTATTTTACGCTAGGAGATTCAAGCAGATATAAAGAATGGATAAATCATAAAAAGGGGGTTTATCCATTAACTCAAATGTAGCCTAACCTTACCGTCGGGCTAACGCGCTTTCCTAGCGGCGCATACTCTAAAGTAATGAAATGCTAAAATAAACCAAAAATGTAAAATTAATGATATTTTTCAATGCAATACATTAGATGTAATGTGTAGCGCATCACTATTACCTACTTTAGCAATAGATAAACCTGTAACCACCCAGTTAAATAAATGTTAATTAAAACAACTGATATAACAGATTAGCCAATGGCAGCAAGGTGAATAACAGTAAACATAAACACTACCGCGGTGTTTGCATTCACAAAAGTGACCACATATAAGCGGTAAATCTAACGGCGATGTTTGAATAAAACCAGCTTTATCGCATGGGGATATTGTGAGTATTTCAACACAAGGTGCATAACGTCCAAGGTCGGCAATAACAAGCAGGTTAACTATTTGATTTATGTTGATGATGACTATAGGTTATTGTCATTACATCAATTTTATCTACCTGGAAACGTCAATGTCGACTTTGTTTAAGTTCATCAAAGCTGCCTTACTCAGCATCTTTATTATTGTCATCGTTCTTGTTGCGTTTAATTGGCAAAGCGTTAATCGCTTATACAGCGTAGTCACCTTATTTGATGAATCCCTCGTGGTAAATAATTTCTCCAATATGAAGGATGTCTTTTTTAACAAAAAAATCGTTAAACAAGGCGAGCCTTATGTGTTCGACGTCGCCTTAACGCCTTTGCCTGAATCGTTTAACTATCGAAACAGCTCAACCAATACCGAAGCGTTTCTTAAACGCAGAGCAACAACCGCATTACTGGTGCTTAAAAATGACAAAGTAACCTACGAGCAATATTTTCTAGGCACTAAAAGTGATGACAAACGTATCTCGTGGTCAATGGCCAAATCATTTGTGTCGATATTGTTCGGCATGCAGGTGGATGCTGGCAACATAGACATTGAAAAAACCGTCGGCTTTTATCTGCCAGAACTTGCCAAGTCTGGTTATGGCAACGTCAAAGTAAAACACGTATTGCAAATGTCGTCTGGGGTTAAGTGGAACGAAGACTATCTAGATTTTTATTCTGACATTAACAAAATGGGCCGTGTACTGGCTATTGGCGGCTCGTTAGATCAAATGACCAGCGAACTGGTTAATGAGTCAGCCCCAGGCAAAGCATTTCATTATGTCAGCATGGACACCCACGTTATTGGCATGATTCTAAGACGAGTAACTAATAAATCATTAGTCGAACTTTTACAGCAAAACATTTGGAACACCATCGGCATGGAAAGCGATGCCTATTGGCTTACCGACTCGCAAGGTAGCGCATTTGCATTAGGCGGCTTAAATGTTACTACCCGCGACTACGCCCGCTTTGGCCGCTTATTACTCAATAATGGCGCATTTAATGGCAAACAAATCGTGTCAGCGGCTTGGATAAAAGCCGCCACTACACCGCAAGCAGATTACCTACAACCGCAAGTCGGAAAATTAGGTTATGGCTATCAAATTTGGTTACCGCCAGAAGCACAGCAAGGTGAATTCTTCTGTGTCGGTGTATATGGACAATATATTTATGTAAACCAAAAACACAATGTGGTGATCGTTAAAAATAGTGCAGATTTAGGCTTTCTTGATGAACTGAATTCAAAACAAGAAACCATCGAATTTTTCCGTGAAATTGTGGCGTCATTACAATAAACATCATCATTGATTTAACGACTGGTGATTTGTGTCGTTAACGCTAACCCTGCATTTTTCAGCCAATAAAAAAGCGACCTTCAGGTCGCTTTATTTGTTTTACATTGATTTAAATTTTCTAGGCCGTCAGAGGGTAAATATTCTGGCTGTACTTATTAATGCCCCACTTCATCCAAATACCATAAAGACTCAACACCATGGTTACTTTTGCGCTAGCAGTAGGCGCTGGCAAAGTTTGACAAAATCTGACGATGTCACAATTCCTAGTACCTTATTGTGTTCATCAACCACAGGTAAACAACCCAGTTTATTGTCGATAAAATATTGCACTACAACCGTCAGCGGCTCGTCCAAACCGAGCTTCTGCACTTGGGTATCCATAACCTCGGCAATCGGCGTAAAGCGCTCCTTTCTATCTAACGCCCCTTGGCCATATTTATTGAGCATGGTTAATACAACAGCGATCATCTTTTTATGGGTTAGCATGCCAATAAACTGCCCTGTTGATTCACTGAGCACCGGTAAATGACGCACATTACGGCTTTGCATTAATTGATGCGCATCTTTAAGGCTAGCCTCATGGCTAATACACACCGGATTAGGGGTCATAATATCGCGCACATTCATGGTCTATCTCCTTAACTGACATAAGCTAAATAACCTGATCTCGGGATTAAAAATGGAAACAAAATGCTTAATATCAAAGTATTATTGTTCAACTATTTCAAACTTGTCATTTATTTTGCTAACAAGGCGAATGAACGCCTCAATAGCTAGCCTATTGCAAGTTCATTCAACGCAGTTAGCAGGGCAAAGGACTGCTTGAAAGGCGTTTATTATCCCGAGTTGAGGTTATTTAGTCACTCAGTGCAAGTATTAACGGTAAAGATTAACCTGCTTTAGCTTGAATTCGATAAGCATGTAGCAAAGGCTCTGTGTAACCAGATGGTTGAGATTTGCCTTTAAAAATCAGATCGCATGCCGCTTTAAAGGCGATGCCGTCAAAGTGAGGCGCCATATTAGTGTACAACGGATCACCTGCATTTTGAGTATCGACCACAGCGGCCATTTTTTTCAACGCGGCCATCACTTGTGCTTCACTGCATATGCCATGCTCAAGCCAATTGGTTAAATATTGCGACGAAATGCGCAAGGTTGCTCTGTCTTCCATCAAGCCGACATTATTAATATCTGGCACTTTTGAACAACCCACACCTTGATCAATCCAGCGCACAACATAGCCCAAAATACCCTGGGCATTATTTTCTAGTTCAAAAGCAATTTGCTCATTGGTGAGTGTTACCCCTTCAGCAAGTAAAGGAATGGTCAACAAACTGTCAATGCTAGCACGTGGGCGTTGCTTAATGTGTTGCTGAACGTCTGCCACATTAATTTGGTGATAATGAGTAGAATGCAGCACAGCACCATTTGGCGACGGCACCCACGCTGTATTTGCGCCCGCTTTAGGATGAGCCACTTTTTGCTCAAGCATCGCTGCCATTTCATCTGGCATTGGCCACATGCCTTTACCGATTTGAGCGCGACCTTGTAAGCCACATTCAAGCCCAATATCGACATTCCAATCTTCGTAAGCACTAATCCACTTTTGCTGCTTCATCACAGATTTAGGCACAAACGCGCCCGCTAGCATTGAGGTATGCAACTCATCACCCGTACGGTCAAGAAAGCCGGTATTAATAAACACGACGCGATCTTTCGCAGCCCTAATGCACTCTTTTAAATTCAGTGTCGTTCTGCGCTCTTCATCCATAATGCCGACCTTAATCGTATTACGCGGAAGCTTGAGCGCATCTTCTATCTTAGTAAACAGATCACAGGTAAATTGCACTTCTTCAGGACCATGCATTTTAGGTTTTACAATATTCACCGAACCTTTACGGCTATTACTACGACCATTATTGTTACCTTTAAGGTCGTGCATCGCAGCGAGCACAGTGATCATGCCATCAAGTATCCCTTCAGGTACTTCGTTGCCATTTTTATCCAGCACAGCATCAATGGTCATCAAGTGACCCACATTACGCACAAATAGCAAACTTCTACCGGGTAAAGTCACTGTTTTTACTTCTGCATTCTGGCTGGTACTCTGGTTGACATTAGCAGCGGTATAGACGCGATCGTCATTGAGCTCTCTCACGATCTCTTTGCCATTTTTAGTCAGTGAAGCAGATAAATTACCTTGCATCAAACCTAACCAATTACGATAAATTTCAACCTTGTCTTCAGCATCCACTGCGGCGACAGAGTCCTCACAGTCCATAATGGTGGTAACAGCGGCTTCAACCAGTAAGTCTTTAACGCCAGCGCGATCGCTGCCACCAATAACACTGCTTGGATCTATTTGAATTTCGATATGCAGACCATTATTAACTAACAAAATAGCACTTGGTGCATCGGCACTACCTTGGTAACCCACACATTTATCGGTTTGGGCTAAGGTTGTGGTAGAGCCGTCAGTTAATTGCACCCGTAACACACCCGCGTCGAGGTAATAACGGGTCACATCGGCATGGCTGCCTTGTGCTAAGGGCGAAGCGGTATCTAAGTGTTGTTTGGCAAAAGCGATAACTTTATTGCCGCGTACCGGGTTATATTGTTTGGTGAGCTCCGCGCCACCTTCTTCAGATATCGCGTCAGTGCCATATAGCGCATCATACAAGCTGCCCCAACGAGCATTGGCAGCGTTAAGCGCAAAGCGAGCATTTTTAACCGGCACTACAAGTTGTGGTCCAGCTTGCGCAGCAATTTCATGGTCGACATTTTCAGTGCTAATTTGAAAAGCTTCACCCTCAGGCACCAGGTAACCTATTTCAAATAGAAAAGCTTTATATTTTGCAGGATCAAAATCTTTGGTGGGATGGTCAATATGCCATTGATCAATTTGCTGTTGTAGTTGTTGTCTTTTTTCTAACAGCTTCACATTAATGGGAGAAAATTCGCTAATAATGTCCTCAAATTTTGCCCAAAAGGTTGCTGAATCAATGCCAGTACCTGGGCAAATGTCACTGTCGACCAATTGCCACAATGCTTGCGCTATGTGTAATCCACCTACTTGAATACGTGCTGTCATTTTATATCCCTACCTTAATTTCTGTGCGTTGACTGTGAACTCAGTCCTAAATCATATGCCTTAAATCATTGGCCCTAAATCATTAGCCTCAAATCATTAGTCCCGAATCTCCAGTCATAAGCATTAGCCATAAATCACTCGCGCAAACTCATTCCACTGTTAACAGCTTACTGTTCATACGCAGTAATACTTTACTCTATATCAAAGCTATCTTATTTATCCAATTTATACTTACTATCACCACTATTCACCAAAGATATGGCAAAATGGTGTTTTTTGGTTAATTTGCAACATATACGTAACTAAAGATCACAATAACAATAAGGTTAAACATCCCCTCGATTTATCTCTTCTGCGGTTTTAGTGATAAGTTGACGCATCCACTGATGCGCGGGATTATGCTGAAGCAAAGGGCTCCAGGCCATAGTCAAGGCGATGGGTTGAATAATAAAAGGCGGCGGAACAATGCTCACCCGTTCATTATTGATGTGATGACGTGCCATCTTACTTGGTATGGTTGCGATCAAATCTTGTTGCTCAGCCAACAAACAGGCGGTTTGATAATGGCGTGTAAAAACGGTGATCTGGCGTTTCACACCAATTCGCGTTAATGCTTCATCTACCCAGCCCAAACGCTGAACATCATCTGGGTTCATCCCTACCCCAACACCCATCCCTGTTTTACTCACCCACACATGCTTAGCTTTTAAATAACTGTCTAAAGAAAACTTCTTTAAAACAGGATTACCCTTACTAATCAAGCAGCTAAAATCATCACTCCACAATATTTTTTGATGAAATGATTGCGGAATACTGTCAAAACGGTTGATCACCATATCGACTCTTCCTTGTTCTACATCAGGGAAACTGACATCACTTGGGGTCATGATATCTAAAATAATGTTGGGTGCTTGAGTACGAAGCTTAGCAATGAGCGGTGGAATTAACGTCGCTTCAGCATAATCACTTGCCATAACACGGAAGACTTTATCACTTTCCAGTGGATCAAAATTGGCACGCGGTTGTACGGCTTTTTCCAGCCCAATAATCAGCTCACTGATAATGGGTTGTAATTCATTTGCACGTTCGGTCGGTGTCATGCCCTGACTCGTGCGAATAAGTAAGGGATCATCAAACAAGTTTCGTAAGCGTTTTAGGCCGTTACTCATTGCAGGCTGGCTGATACCAAGCTGGTCTGCCGCTTTAGTAACATTTCTTTCACGTAGTAAAACATCTAAATAAACAAGGAGGTTCAAGTCGATACGAGATACATTCATATGGTGAATACCGAAGATAGTAAGCATAAATTAGGTTTATTTAACCAAATCTAGCTATTATTTTCAACGTAATCAATTGCCGCTAATCTATTTGTTAAGGAATAAACACATGACTCACTACAAAAATAATATCGATGAAGCTGCCACCTTGATTAATTCGGAAGGTAGTGCATGGAATGCCATCAACCCAGAGTCAGTCGCTCGTATGCGTCTACAAAATCGTTTTAAGACTGGGTTAGACATCGCAAAGTACACTGCCAAGATCATGCGTGAAGACATGGACAACTACGACAAGGACTCATCGCAGTACACTCAGTCTTTAGGTTGCTGGCATGGTTTTATCGCCCAACAAAAAATGATTTCGATTAAAAAACACCTTTTAACCACCAAGCGTCGTTACTTATATCTTTCAGGTTGGATGGTAGCTGCACTGCGTAGTGAGTTTGGTCCATTACCTGACCAATCTATGCATGAAAAAACCTCTGTTGCTGCGTTGATTAAAGAGTTATACACCTTCCTACGTCAAGCTGATGCTCGTGAACTAGGTGGTCTTTTCCGCGAATTAGATAGTGCCAAAGAGTCAGATAAAGCCGCGATTCAACACAAAATTGAAAACTTCGAAACCCACGTTGTACCTATTATTGCCGACATTGATGCCGGTTTTGGTAACGAAGAAGCCACTTACTTGATGGCAAAACAAATGATTGAAGCCGGTGCTTGTTGTATTCAATTAGAAAACCAAGTGTCAGATGTAAAACAGTGTGGCCACCAAGACGGTAAAGTCACCGTGCCACATGTTGAATTTTTAGCAAAAATTAATGCGGTTCGTTATGCATTTTTAGAACTCGGTATCGATGACGGCGTGATTGTTGCGCGTACCGATTCATTAGGTGCAGGCTTAACTCAAAAAATTGCTGTCACTAAAGAAGCTGGCGATCTAGGCGATTTATACAATAGCTTCCTTGAAGTTGAAGCGGTTGATGCTGCAAAACTTGAAAATGGTGATGTGGTATTCCAGCAAGGTGGCAAACTAGTCAAACCGGCTCGTCTACCAAATGGCTTATTTAAGTTCCGTGCAGGTACGGGTGAAGAACGTTGTGTACTTGATTGTATTACTTCATTGCAAAATGGCGCTGATTTATTGTGGATTGAAACTGAAAAGCCTCATGTATCTCAAATCGGTGCCATGGTTAACGAAATCCGTAAAGTTGTTCCTAATGCCAAGCTTGTGTATAACAACTCGCCATCGTTTAACTGGACGCTTAACTTCCGTCAGCAAATATTTGATGCGATGCAAAAAGCAGGACAAGACGTGTCAGCTTACGACCGCCCTCAATTAATGAGTGTTGATTACGATGGCACTGAGCTTGCTATCCAAGCTGATGAAAAAATTCGTACATTCCAATCTGACTCGGCCCGTGAAGCAGGTATTTTCCATCACCTTATTACACTACCGACTTACCATACAGCAGCACTGTCTACCGACAACTTGGCTAAAGAATACTTCGGTGACCAAGGCATGTTGGGTTATGTTGCCAATGTTCAACGTAAGGAAATCCGTCAAGGTATCGCCTGTGTTAAACATCAAAACATGGCTGGTTCAGATATGGGTGATGCACATAAAGAGTACTTCTCTGGTGACCAAGCGCTTAAAGCGTCTGGTAAAGACAACACAATGAACCAGTTCTAGGACCGCTTTTACAGTCTGATTTTATAACTGCTTTTATAACTGCTTTTATAAACAGATTTATAGACTGATTTTGTAAACTGCTTGTGTAGAAAGTGACTTACCCAAATAGTGACTAGCTTAAGCGATGTTTTTGAAGTGAACATGACTAACAGCGAAAACTAAACCCAAAAGGCCTGCTTAAAATAAGCAGGCCTTTTTATGTTTCACACTCAGGTAAAATGGTAGCTGTGACGCTAACTCATTAATGCTATTGGCTTAATGCAACAAACTAGCATAACTGACTAACATTATTGATCTTGCACTTCCTTTACCGCAACCCATTAAGATACACACTGATACAAGCCATTATTCTGCAATGACATTTTTGACTACTGCAACAGCCCATTTCGCCAAGTGCGACGCATAACGATTGATGAAAATTTCCACTTACAATATTGCCAAACTCGGAGTATATTAATCCAGCAGATTCATGGATTTAGAATTGCGACCAATTACTTAGGTCACACCACGCGCAAGGACGACAATGACAAGCTTCATCTCCAGTTTATTATCAGTAGGCATTCTTCTTTCTAGTATGTTTGTCACCCTTGGGGTGATGTTTGTATTGCTCAAACATCGCGACAGAACTGTTAAATTACCCGTCGATCGCGACCAACTTCAACGAATTCCCGCTTTTGGCTTACAGCAAGAGATACAAGACCTCCAAATCAATTTAATCGCCAGTATGCTAATGGGCGTATTGGTTGTGTGTCTGCCATTTGCCGTTAACAGCATTCAAGCACACATTACCGTCGGCAAATTCCCTTGGATGTTTGCCATAATCTCTTTTATCGGATTATCTTATTGCGGCTACAAAACGTGGAAAAACTTTTCCAAACTCACCAAATTACGCCTAGGCCACACCGCAGAAATCGCCACTGCCAATGAGCTAATCGGCTTACAAGCTTTGGGCTATCAAGTGTTTCACGACATACAAGCCGATGGCTTTAACATCGACCATTTAGCCATAGGCAAAAATGGCGTATTCGCCATCGAAACCAAAGGCCGCCACAAGCGCAAACGCGACAGTAAATCGACTAGCGCAACCCAAGGTAAAGACTACCAACTATTTTATAAAGACGGCCGCTTATGCTTTCCATCGTGGACTGAAACCAAACCAATAGAACAAGCAACTCGACAAGCAACGTGGGTTAGCCAGTGGCTCACCAAAGCTACCGGCCAGCAAGTGTTCTCCAGCCCAGTACTGGTATTCCCCGGTTGGTACGTCACCAGCCAAACTCGGCCACCGTTCCCCATCTTAAACCACAAACAGCTGGTCAAAACCATACCAGCGCTTAGATCGGATAAAGAAGTCACTCAAACACTCAGCCAACAACAAGTCGACGCGATTGTGTATCAAGTAGCACGGAGATGTTTGAGTTGAAATGATGTTAGTAATTGATAAATATCTATATTTTTACAGTTACTAATTATAGGTAAAATTTATAATAGAAAATTAAGGTGTATATATGGGCGAAAAATCAAAAACTATCGGTGAAAAAGGTGAAAAAATAGTTGAAAACTTTTTGAAAATGATTGGATGGAATAACCCTCAGCCGAATGAAACAATAATCTGTCAGCATCCTGCTGAACATAAGTCAAAAAGCTCAGAAAGACCAAGAGCAACTCACGGGATAGACTTTTTTTACGCCAATAAATCTAATTTAAAAATTAATACTCTTGACAACATTGTAATCTCTGTAAAGTACTCTGCCGTAGAATACCCTAAATATCCATCCACAATGTTCAAAAGTCACTTAACAGATTTAGCTCAAACTTTAGAGTGTTTTATTAGATCAGAATTAAGGCAAAATTCAAATTCGGATTTCAATGAATTAAGAAGTATAAAAAAAGCAGATGATCTCGGTGTACTATTTTGGATAAACAACAACAAAACCTCAACCCAAAATATAGCAAAAGATGTAGCAACTATCGAAATACCCAAAGACATTAATTTCTCGAGTATTTATTTAGTTGACAATTACAGAATGGCTTTCATTCATCAAACATTGACAAAACTTAATAGTAAACACTCTGATTTCGATATTAACTTCCATTATAATCAAAGTGATGCGAATTTTTCAGATTCTGACATAAAGAAATATGGTAAATCTATGCCAGTAGAATACCTAACTGCTGACATGATCCCTTTCAGATTAATCAATAGGCTAAACAATGAAGTTATCTTTTGCATTTCATTAAATGATAACTTTAATGAAGAAAACCTTAATTATATATTGTCCTATGCTAGCGATGTTTCCTTAGATTTTACAACTAGCTTTGTTATTCTCTTCCCTGATTATAATGAATTAGAACATGGTGTCATTGGCGAAAAAGTTATAGGGAAGTTTAACAAAAGAGAACATAAAATAACGGTTACAATCCACTCTTACACTAATGGATTTTGGAGTTTAGGTGATGAATAATAAACAAAACTTCAAAGGAAAATTATTATTTGGTAATTCGCTGAGAGACTTGTTAAATGATTCCAATGTTACAAATACAGTATTAAGAAAAATAACACGTCGTAGAGGGATTTTTATTTATAAAAATGAAAAACCAGATCATATACAAGCTCTTGTTAGTACAGGAATAACCCCTATTGAACTTACTGAAATAATTGACAGCATTATAACTAAAGAGGAAAACCCTAAATACCAATCACAAATAATAAGGTGTAATGACAATAATTTAAGCTTGATAAATTCTGTCCCTATTGATTTTAATTTACGTAACATAGCTCAAGAGGATTTTTCTAATTACCAGATAATAGGAGTACCAAACTTCAAAGCCGTTGGTGATGGTAAAGATCATATTGAACTAGACTTTAGTATTGAAAGATTTCAAATGACAAATAGCAGCTATAAAAATATATCTGAATTTCAAGGTAAGATAATAATAAAAAAAGAAAATGGTGAAGTTGATATAAAAGCAACGACTTCACACTCATCTCCAGAAACTAAGGAGATAGCAAAAAAAGTTGTTGATTACTTTGTTAATGAACTAAAAAAATCTGGAGTTATTAACATAAAAGAAAATCTAATAAAAGTCAGATTTTCAGACTTCACCAATGAAAATAGAATAAGTTTCATTAAAGAATTAAGTCAAAAAAGCAATGGAGAGAAAACTTTGTATTTTAAAGATACAAAAGACATATCCTTTAAACCTGAACCAGGTTCAGTTCTGCCTGACGAAATATCATGGATGCAAGAAAATATTTCAAACTTAGCACTTCAGGGTAAAAATTTACATTCTACATTTTTTTTTGACAACGTAAATTTTTATAAACATATACAACTTTATAGAGTTGTAGCTTACCCCCTGTGTCAGGATAGTTGTCGCCTCAATTAATTTACAAATAAACAGGGAGCGGTAAGTTACAGCAAGTGAATTA